>CBIHQA010000171.1:0-7482 GCA_966211475.1 uncultured Neisseriales bacterium | reverse complement strand
GGTAGGCGCCCAGCGCGTACCACACACCCTTGGTTTTCAAGATACGGACTCGCTATGGGTTACGTTAGAAGAAGGCTTGGACAGAAACACCAGCGTCACGGCCGGCGACGACGCCTTGCGATGCGTCACCGCATAACCGTAGCGCTGATACAGGCGCAAGTTGCCCTCGCTCTTGTGCCCGGTGAACACCTCATACCGCACCGCGTTCGGAAAGCGACCCTCGATGGCCGCCAGCAGCCCCGACCCGATGCCGCGCCCCTGGAAATCCGGATGCACCACCAGCCGGCCGATCTCGCATACCCCGTCGCGCAAGCGGGCCCGCACCGACCCCGCCAACCGACCGTCTTCCGCCCGGACGCAGAGGAAGACCATGCCGGACGCCATCTCCTCCCGCAGCGCCGCCAATGTCTGGGTCAGCGGAGGAATCGACCAGTCATCGTACAACCGGGCTTCGGACAAATAGGCTAGCCGCTGGAGCGCCAGCGTCTCCTCGGCGTCGGCTTGCTGCGCGGTAGCAATGATGAGGTCGGCCATGGTCGTCCTCCCGGATCAGCCCCCTCGCGAAGCCGCCGCAACACGCAGCCAACCACACCGGGCACCTTGCCATCATCCACGCCAACCCGCTCTTACCCCAGTGACAGCCGGGTCTGACTGTCACGGTCGCCCCGCCCTGCCAGCCCAGGCCTCCGGCCATGCCAATCCCTCGATCCAACCCCCCATCCGTAGCCGGACGCCACAGGCGGGCCGGGGTGCCGGTTCACCGACTTCACGGCCACAACAGCCGTCTTCGTAGGTTGGGTTGAGCGCAGCGAAGCCCAACGTTCACCGCGGAAACATCGCTGTCGGAACAGCTTACTGACTACCCCTGCATCCGCCGCACCGCCGACCCCGCCAGGACGGCTGCCACGGTCCCCACCGCCCCGCTCATCCACCACACCCAATCCCCGCCCAGCCGGGTATACAACTGCGACCCCAGCAACGGAGCGGCCAGCATCGACAAACTCCAGGTGGTCGAATACAACCCAAGGTAATGCCCGCTCTGCCGGCCATCCGCCCGCTGCATCGCCATCACCGCCTGCATTGGCATCCACAGCAACTCGCCCAGCGTCCATACCACCGAGGCCAGCAGCACCATCCACAACGAGCGCGACCACGGCAGCATCAGCATGCCCAACGCCACGATCAGCAGCCCCAGCGGAATCGCCCGGTGCAGCCCCCAACCCTGTGCCCGCGCCGTGATCGGCACTTGCAGGCAAGCCACCATCACACCGTTCAGCGCGAAGGTCCAACCGATCACCTGCGGCGACAACCCGGCATGCTCGCGCAGATAGGGGCCATACATCCCGTTGAGCTGCTCGTAGACGACGCCCGACAACAGCACCACCACCAGGAACAACAGGTAAGGCCCATCCCGGTATGGCGACTGCCCCTGCTGCACCTCATGCCGCGACTGTCGAGGCGCTTCCGGCACCGTCAGCCGCCGCAGCGCCAGCCACAACCACCAGGCCGCCAACAACGAAGTCGCGGCGTCGATGCCGAACACCAGCCGATAGTCGTAAGCCGCCAGCGACCCACCCAGGAAACCGCCCACTGCGAAACCCAGGTTGATCGCAACCCGGTGCAACGCCATCGCCTTCGGCCGCGTCTCCGACGAGCAGGACTCCATCATCAGCCGCGACACCACCGGCCGGTAGCCCGCCTCCAGCATGCCAGTCAGCACCATCAGTACCGCCAGCAGCCACACCGACGATGCCATCAGCAACATCAACAGTACCGCCGCGTAGCCAATCAGCACCCGCACGCCCAGTTTGCGCGGGGAAAAGTGATCGGCCAGCACACTGATCAGATAGCTGCCCACCAGCAGGCCAATGCCGTAGCCCACCAGCAGCAGGCCCGCCGTATCCAGCGCCACCCCCAGCGACTCGTGCAGGTACACCGCCATGAAGGCCTTGGCCATGCCGCCCATGCGGTTGATGAAGCTGGTCACCGCCAGCACCCAGGCCAGGTCCGGCAGCCGGCCCGCCCAGCGGGTGAGCGGCGGCGGAATCAGCCGGGCCAGCACGGCGACACGCATGGAAACCCCCGATGGAAAATGCGCAAGATCAGAACCTGCCCTCGGCCCGCAACATCCGGCGCGACGATAACCGCAACCACAGCGACAGCAGCCCCAGGCCAGCGCAGGCATACCACAGCACCGTCCCACCGGCATGCGCATAGATCTGCGCCCCAAACGCCGGCGCCACCAGCGTACGACCGCCCCACACTGCGGTGTACAGGCCAAGGTAGCGGCCCCGCTGACGGGATTCGGAGCACTGCATCACCAGGCTCATCTCGGCCGGCGAATACAGCGACTCGCCCAGCGTCAGCAACACGATCGCCGCCAACGCCGCCGGCAGGCCGGTCCCCAGCGGCAGCACTAGCCAGCAGCAGCCCACCAGCACCCCGCCCAGCCCCGCCGCCCGCCACAGGCCGATGCGGTCGATCCACAACGCCATCGGCGGCTGCAACCCCACAATCAGCAAGCCGTTGAAGGTATACAGCCAACCAATCCACTGCGGCGCCAGCCGGTAATGCTCGCGCAGAAAGGTCGGGAACATCCCGTACAACTGGTCGTACGACAGCGCCAATACCAGGCACGACAACATCAGCAGCAGGAAAGGCGCATCCCCCCAGGGCGAACCATTGCCGACCGCCACCACCGGGCTATCCGCCCCCGCCTGCACCACCACCGGCGGCCAACGCCGATACCCCAGCACGAACCAGCCAAACGCCGCCAGCGACGCCAACCCGTCCGCCACGAACACCGCCCGGTAGTCGAATCCAGCCAGCACGCCCGCCAACACACCGCCCATCGCCCAACCGAAGTTCACCGACACCCGATACAGGCCATGCGCACGGGGCCGCATCGCCGGCGGACAATCCTCCAGCAACAAGCGCTGGTTCACCGGCCGCACCCCGCCCTCGAAACAGCCGGACAAGAACAGCACCAGCGCCATCAACCCCATCGGCAACGGCAAGGCCAGCAACAGCAGCGACAGACCGTTCAGCACGAAACACACGCCCATCACCCGCCGTGGCGAATACCGGTCCGACAGCGCGCCAAACAGATACGCCCCCAGCAGCAGCCCGCCGCCGTAACCTGCCAGCAGCCAGCCGATGCTTTGCACCGGATAGCCCAGCGACTCGCGCAGGTAGATCGGCATGAACATCTTGGCCGCGCCGCCCATGCGGTTCACCAGGCTGGCAACCGCCTGAATCCAGACCGCCGGCGGCAGACCCCGGTAGAGCGACAGGAATGTCCCCATCACGGTCCGACTGGTGCGGACCGGGGGCAACGACGGCGTGTTCATCGAACCTCGAAAGCGGATGACCTGTATGCCACCCGGTAAGGAATCGCCGGCGGGATCCTCCGCGCGGCGTAAGGACAGGATGCTTGTCCCATCCGGATAGTGCCGAAATGCACCTGACGATTGGATACATTGTGCAAGCAGGCGAGGGCTCGCTGCAACAGACAGATCAGGCCGCCGGCAACCTGCAGAAAATGCGAGACAACTGCCCTGCTTAGCGAGCTCTACTGTTCAATACAGAGGCATTCGGCCTATGATGCCCATGTATTTCGGACCATGTCCTGTGAGCCGCCGCTTCCCCGGCATCCAGTCTGGCACCCTCTCCCTGGACCAAAGGACCTTTTCCCCGGCCAACCGACATCGCATTGGGAAAGGCCGCAAAGGCAACACTGTGTCGAAACGAATCCTCGCTATCACCCTCCTGCTGACCGGCAGCCCGCTCTTCGCGCAAGACCTTCCCACCGCCCTGCCTCCCGCCATCCAGAAATTGATCGGCGGGTTCACTCCGTTGAGCAGTCCCGTCCACCTTGGCCGCAATGGATACCAGGCGCACCGGACGTGGGCCATGGACGTGGCAGTCCAGGGAGAAGGCGATACCGCCCTCTCTTGGAGGGTCGAAAACGAATTCGAGGAGCACGTCGAATTCAAGGGCGACCGGCTGTTCTTTACGGAGAACCTTGTATCCAGCCGGTTGATCACGGGAAATGGAACACGGGAAGAAACGCCCCCTCCCTCGCCCCCGGTCACAATCGAACTGGCCAGCAGTGCGGAGAAGCTCTACGAAATCAAGGACTACTCGGTCACCGCTGCGTTTCCGGGGATTCCGCTGAAAGAGGCACTGGGAGAGCCTGCCCCAGCCAGCGGGAAGTCGGCGGTGATGCAACGCTACGTGACCATGCAGTATGCGTCACCCAATCTATCCATCTACTTTATCCCCGGCATCACAAAATCGGGGTTCGCGGGCGGTTATCCCGGTGGAGCAACGCCCACCCTGCTGATGAAGATGTTGCTCAATGCCAGCAGCGAAACCGACAAGCCGCAGTCGGTCCCGTCGTTACTGGTCAGCTGGAAAGCGGAAGGAAGCAAGGACGGTGTTCTGGTCGCAACGGTCCTTGCGGATATGACCAACGACGAAGGGACCGTGCATATCGACTTGGCCGGTTATCGCCTCGTCGACATCGAAACAGGGCGAATTGCCGAAGAAGAAGTGACCCTGCATGGCAAATTGCAGGGTTCGCCCTCCAAGTCGGGTAATTTCACCCTGCGCCTGAAGTCGGTTTCCAAACCAGCCAAACCAGGCTGAATAGTTCCACCACCCCGTGCTCCGCTGTGCCTTCCGCCGTACCGACCGGAAGGTCTTGCCTAACAACGCGAACCATTCCATCACCATGTTGCGACCCATCCTCCTCGCCGCCTTGTCCGTCTTACTTCCGACCACCGTCCAGGCGGAGGATTTACCTAAAGGCATCAGCAGCCAGAGCTCCTACTACGAGCGCTATATCGAGGATATCCAGCTTGATCCGCAGGGCCGATCCACCACAACCATGGAAATCGCCCGCCATGCTCAGACCACCGCGGGCGTCCGGGATATCGCTCAGGAAAGCATTGCCTTCGATGCCGGTCGCGAATCGATAGAGGTGCTCGAGGCCTATACGCTCAAGGCAAACGGTCGGCGCATCCCCGTATCGGCAGCGGGCATCTTCACCCGGGCCTCGTCCGTCTCGCTCGACGCTCCGATCTTTTCCGAGATGCAGTTGAAGATCCTGGTGTTTCCGGAACTGGCGGCAGGCGACACCACCGTCTACCGATACCGGACCCAGGAAAGGGAACCGGTTTATCCAGGACAGTATTCGATGCGGGATTATTTCCCCCGCACCGACTTTTTCCGTTACGTCTCAATCACCTTGAGTGCTCCCAAGGACATGCCGCTGCAGGTCGCATCGAACGGCATGGAGAAAACCGTACAAGGTGAAACCAAGGACGCTGCCCGGCACTGGAAATGGGAATACCGAAGTCCGGGCATCGTAGGCGATGAATCCAGCCTCACCTCCGCACCGGAATACAGCCCATACGTCGCCATCAGCACCTTCCACGACTGGAAGGAACTCGCTGACGCCTACCAAGCCCGAGCAGCGGACAAGGCCGTCGCCACGCCAGCAGTGCACAAGCTGGCCATTGAGCTGACCAAAGGCATAAACGACCCAACCGAAAAGGTAAAACGCATCTATGAATGGGTGACTCGCAATGTGCGCTATGTCGGCGTCTATTTCGGCAGTGGAGGGGTGGTTCCGCACGCCGCGGATGCCGTGCTGTCAAATCTCTACGGTGACTGCAAGGACCATGCGACGCTCCTGCAAGCCTTGCTTGCCTCCATAGGCGTCAGCAGCACCCAGGTCCTGATCAATTCGGATGCGACTTACAGGCTACCCGAAATTCCCATCGGCAGCGCCTTCAACCACGCCATTGTGTACGTGCCCGCCCTGGACATGTACCTGGACTCCACCCATGACCTCGCCGCGTTCGGCGAACTGCCACTAAGCGATACTGGCAAGCCGGTCGTGCATACCTCAAACTTCCAGGGCGTCCGCTACACCCCGGTCGCCAGCCCGATCAAGGACAAACGCAGCCTCAAGCTACGCCTGCTGCTCAAGGCCGATGGCAGCGCAGAAGGCTGGCTGACCGGCGAATATTCCGGCTACCTTGCCATCGATGCCAGGTCACTGTTTTCCGATACGACACGGGTAAACGGCCGGGATCAAGTCGTGCGGGATTGGCTAGCCGACCTGGGAATCAGTGGTCGGGGAATGATTGCCGACCAGGATGTCAGCCAGCTCCAGGCTCCCTACAAGCCATCATTTTCGTTCCAGGCGGAAAACCTGCTTCACCTTGGCGAGACAGGCGCCACCCGCTTGCTGGCAAGCATGGACTACCAGGCCATCGGATCCATCCTCCATCGAGAGCTGGCTATAGGTCCGCGCAGGGATGACTACCGTTGCCTGCCGGGTACCTTCATTGAAGAGGTTGAGGTCCGCTTCCCACCGGGCAAGTCCATCCTCTCGCTACCCAAGGATCGTACCCTTGAGACCGGCCCCTACCGCTACAAGAGCGAATACCGGCAAGTCGGACAAACCGTGACGGTACGCCGAGAGCTGGTCAATGCTTCTACCAAAGCGGTGTGCCTGCCGGAACAACAGCACGACTGGCTGCCTACCCTCAAACAGATGCAGCAAGACCTGAACAGCAGTGTGATCTACCAATGAAATACGCCCTTCCCTCCCGTCTGAAACCGACCCTGACTGTGCTGGCCGCGGTGATCTGCCTGGTGGGTACGTCCGCCCAGGCGGACTTGGCTGACGCATTGAAGGAAATCAAGCGCAAGGACTATGACGCTGCGGCCGTGCTGCTGGCACCGCTCGCGGCCGATGGCGATCCGACAGCCATGTACGAATTGGCCAGGTTGTACTGGAATGGGGATGGCGTACCGGAAGACCCAACCAAGGCGCTAGAGCTTCTGGAAGCGGCCTCGCAGAAGGACAATGTCAAAGCGATGGCCCTGCTCGGCACGTTCTACGAGGACGGAACCGGCCTCGCGGCCGCAGACCCGGCCAAAGCCGCCACCTGGTATCTGCGCGCAGCGGAACGGGGCGACACGGCAGCACAAATCGACCTGGGAGCCCTGTACGAAGATGGCCGTGGCGTCCATCAGGACAACCAGGAAGCCATGCGCTGGTATCTGGCGGCAGCCAAACAAGGCAGCGCCGCCGGCCAGACGAATGTCGGGCGGATGTACTGGTATGGAAACGGGGTGAAGAAAGACGGCACAACCGCCGTTTTATGGCTGCGCAAGGCCGCTGAACAAGGCTTCTCCTCCGCGGAAAACTACATAGGCATTGCGTATGAGGATGGCTTTGGCGTCCCCAAGGATAATGCCAAGGCAGTCTACTGGTATCGCAAGTCCGCCGATCATGGACACGCCTACGCGGCGAAAAACCTGGGCGACATGTACGACGCCGGTCATGGCGTCGCAGAAGATCCGGTGCAGGCCGCGCAGTGGTACCGCATCGCTGCGGAGCGCGGGAATGCGGCGGGCCAGACCAACCTGGGCTGGTTTTACGAAAACGGCCGGGGCGTCCCG
>CBIHQA010000170.1:0-7509 GCA_966211475.1 uncultured Neisseriales bacterium | reverse complement strand
CATTGCACCGGATGCACGCCCGGAACATCTGGCGCGACCCGGTCACGTGTTTCCGCTGCAAGCCGCGGCGGGTGGTGTGCTGACCCGGCGTGGCCATACCGAAGGTGCGGTGGATCTCGCGCGGATGGCCGGCTTCAGCCCGGCGGCAGTGCTGTGCGAACTGATGAATCCCGATGGCACCATGACACGCGGCGACCAGATTGCCGCCTATGCCGAGGCGCACGGCTTGCCGGTACTGACCATTGAAGACCTGGTCGTCTGGAGAAGCGGCAACGCCGGTTGACCGTCTTTCTGCTTTAGCTGCCAGTGGAGGGCGTCGCTTCGGCGGCGCCCTCGCTGTCTCCTCGTTGGGTGTGGCGAGCGCCGTCCAGCACGCCCAGAAACGCCGCGGCGAAACGATGGCTGTCGCCCGGCCAGCGTGCAGAGACATAGTTGCCATCCACGACGGCAAATCCGGGGGCCAGGTTTCCTTCCTGGTCCCGCTTCAACGGCAGCGGCCCACGCTGGAAATGGCGCGGGTCCGCCAGCACGCTGCTTACTTCCTCCGCCACCAGGGCCGGGTAGGTCCGGTAGTGGCGGCCCAGCCAGGTGCAGGTCAGCAACCAGCCGCTGTATTCCAGCAGGCGGGTGAGGGCGGTGGTCCGCCGTCCGTGCAACACCGAGCGCCCATCCGCACGCCGGGTGCGGGCCAGCAGCACCGGGCCGTGGCAGATGGCACCCACCGGTAGATCGCGGCGAAAGGCTTCTGCGACGCAGGCCTGGGCATCCGCATTGTCGAGCAGGGATTTCACGCCCGGCGCGTGGCCGCCGGGGATCAGCAGCGCATCGAAGGATAGGTCGCGCCAGGCTGCGATTGGAGCGGGGGCGTTGAATTCGGCGATCGCCGCCATGTCCCGGTAGCGGGCGAGGGCCGGCCGCTGCGTCATCAGCAACGGCGCCAGCGGGCCGTAGCCGCCCTCGATCAGTAGCCGATCCGCGGTCGATGTCCGTCCGTCGGGCGTTGCGAACAAGACCCGGTGCCCTGCCCGCTGCAACGCAGCCCAAGGGACGGCCGCCTCGGTCGGGTCGAAATCCTGACTTGGCAGGAGCATGAGGACGGTGGCCATGCTGCGTTCTTTCCGGTGTTGACGCGTTTGTCATTTTCGCACATCGGCTCCGCACCCTGACGAACTCCATCCACATGCAGCGTCCGCAATGCGGCATTGCAGCCGCCGCGTCGACGCTGGGCAAACGCCATGCTGAAATACCGGCCAACCTTGCCAGGAGCCTGTCATGCCCATCCAAGACATCATATTGTTCTCCACCCACCCGCCGGAATCGGAGTCGTACACCGTCGCCAGCGAGAAGCTGATCGACGGCGATGGCCGGCAGGCGGTGCACAACCACTATGCCGACGCGACCGGCCAGTTCCTGTCCGGCATCTGGGAGGGGCAGCCGGCCACCTGGCGGGTGCGCTATTCCGAGCACGAGTTCTGCCACATGTTGGCTGGCCGGGTGGTGATGCGCGACAACGAAGGGGGCGAGCTGACCGTCTCCGCGGGTGACAGTTTCGTGATCCCGGCGGGCTTTGCCGGTACCTGGCAGGTGCTGGAACCTGCCCGCAAACTCTATGTGATCTTCGAGCCCAAGCAGGGCGTCTGACGGTCTGTTTGTGTCGGCTCATGGCGGTGCGGTGGGACGATTCCTGCCACCGAACGCCTGTCGGTTTGCAAGTCCTAGGCTTGCGCATTCGTCCGACATGGGATGAAATCGCTCCTTCAAATGCCGGGTGCATGTCACCAATAACATGGCATGAGGGAGAACGACAGTGACGCTGTCGCGGGAAGCCTTTGAGGACCGGATTGCCGTGCTGCAGGCCGAGGCGCATGACGCGCCCGGACGCTATCGCCTGCGCGTGGTCGGCTGGATCGCCCTCGGCTACGCAGTGTTGCTGTTGGGGCTGGTGATGGCGGTGGCGGCCTTGTCGGTGGTCACCGGCATGCTGCTAGGCGGCGACAATCTGGTCGGGGCACTGCGCGCGGCCATCTTCATCGGTCTGCCGGCCTGTGGCCTGCTGATGGTGCTGGTCCGAGCCCTGTTCGTGCGTCTCGACCCGCCGCGCGGGCTGACCCTCACCCGGAGCGATTCGCCCAAGGTCTTCAAGCTACTGGACCGCATCCGCCAGAAGATGGGCGGCCCGCCGGTCCACCAGGTGCTGCTGGTGGACGAACTCAACGCCGCCATCGCGCAATATCCCCGGTTGGGCATGCTGGGCTGGCACCGCAATATCCTGGTGATCGGCCTGCCATTGTTGCTCGGCCTGTCGCTGGAGCAGGCCGGTGCGGTGCTGGCCCATGAATATGGCCATCTGACCGGCGCGCACGGAAAGTTCGCGGCCTGGGTCTACCGTACCCGTTCCTCCTGGCAACGCATCTTCGAACGGGTGCGCGAAAATCCCGGTGGCTGGAACTGGCCGTTCGCGCGCTTCATCGACTTCTTCTTTCCTCGCTTCGACGCTTACACCTTCGTGCTGGCCCGCCAGGACGAGTACGAGGCAGACCGCCTCGCCGCCCGGGTGGCTGGCACCCGCCATATGGCGGAGGCGCTGACCCGGGTCAAGGTGCTGGCCGGATTCATGGGCGACCGCTACTGGCCCGGCTTGCTGCGTCAGGCGGACGAGCGACCCACGCCGCCCTATCTGCCCAACGCCAGCCTGTCCAAGGCATTGCGGCTGGGGCTTGGCCCCGCGGATGCACAACGCTGGCTCGACCGGGCGCTGGCGGAGTCGACCGGCGTGGCGGACACCCATCCCGCGCTGGCCGACCGGCTGGCGGCGCTCGACCAGACGCCGCGCCTGCCCATGCCGCCCCGGCCAAGCGCAGCCGAAGCCCTGTTCGGCCCGGCGCTGAAGACCTGGACCCACCGTCTGGACCGGGAGTGGCTCAAGCAGCACGGCGACGCCTGGAAGCAGCGCTTCCGCTATGTGGAGCAAGGCCGCGCCCGCCTGCTGCAATGGAAGTCGACCCCGCCGGAAACCCGCAATGCTGCTTGGGAGCGCGCCACGCTGGTGGAAGACTTCGACGGCCCCGACGCCGCCCTGCCGCTTTACCATGCCGTGCTGGTGCTGGCACCGGACGATGCACCGGCCCACTTCGCTGTCGGCCGTTTGCTGCTTGGCCAAGGCGAGGACGCAGGGCTACGCTACCTGGACGAGGCCATGCGGCTGGACCACGAAGCCCTCCTGCCGGGCTGCGAGCTGGCGTTCCGCTACCTGTCGGACGCAGGGCGGCGGGACGAAGCCCGTGTGTATGCGGAGCGCGCCGGCTACGTCTAGCCTTGCGGTAAAATTGTGCGATGAACGCCATGCACGATCCCGTTTCTATCCCGAAAGCCCCCAATGCCCCGCGCTGACCTGTTGCTGGTCGCGCAAGCGCTGGCCCCTTCCCGCACCGCCGCGCAGAACCTGATTGCCGCCGGCCGCGTCCACTGGGATGAGTTCGGTCACTGGGTTGCCGTCACCAAAGCCAGCCAATCGCTGCCGGATGGTGTGCAATTGCGCGTCACACCCGATCCGGCTGACCGCTACGTTTCCCGTGGCGGGTTGAAGCTCGCCGGTGCCCTGGCCCACAGCGGCCTGGCGGTCACGGATATGCACGCGCTGGACGTCGGCATCTCGACCGGCGGCTTTACCGATTGCCTGCTGCAGGCCGGTGCCGCCCGGGTGGTGGGCGTAGATGTCGGGCATGGCCAACTGGCGGCCAGACTGCAAGACGATCCCCGCGTGTTGCTGCGGGAGGGCATCAACGCGCGGCAACTGGATGCCACGGAGCTGCTGCCGCTCAACGATGAGCAGCCCTTCGACCTGGCGGTGATGGACGTGTCCTTCATCTCCCAGACGCTGGTGCTGCCGGTGCTGGCCCCGTTGCTGAAGCCCGGCGGTCTGCTGCTCAGTCTGGTCAAACCGCAGTTCGAAGTCGGGCGCGATGGTGTCTCCAAGGGCGGAATCGTGCGCGATCCCGCGCTGTACGCTGGTGTGCAGGAGCGGGTCACCGCCACCGCCCGCGAGGCTGGCTTCACCGTGCTGGACTGGTTCGACAGCCCGATCGCCGGTGGCGATGGCAACTGTGAATTCTTCCTCTATGCCCGATTGGGCTGACATGTCGTCCGATTTCCACTCCGATATGAATACGCTCCCCACGTTGGTCGATACGCTGGCGACCCAAGGTTGGGTCGTCATGCACGACTTGCTGCCGACCGATGTTGTGGCCCGCCTCCGCGAGGAATGCCTTGCCGCCCATGCCGAAGGTGGTTTTCACCTGGCTGGCACCGGCCGTGGCGGCGACTTCGGCGTGCGGGAAGGGGTACGTTCGGACGAAGTCATGTGGCTGGACCCGCAGAACGCTACGCCGGCCCAGCAAGCCTACTTGGCTGCGATGGAGGCGCTCCGCAGCGAGATCAACCAGGCGCTCTACCTCGGCCTGTTCGACTACGAATGCCATTTCGCCCGCTATGCAGCAGGTGCCTTCTACCGCAAACACCTGGATGCCTTCCGCGGCGACAAGGGGCGGGTGGTCAGCTGCGTCTACTACCTGAATCCCGACTGGCAGGCGTCGGACGGCGGTCAGCTGCGTCTCTACCTGGACGAAGCCGGCGATGGACCGTTCGTCGACGTGACGCCGTCGGCCGGCACGCTGGTGGTGTTCCTGTCCGAGCGCCACTGGCATGAGGTGCTGCCCGCCAACCGTGAGCGGGTCAGCCTGACCGGCTGGTTCCGGGTGCGATCCTGAACCCGGCGGGCAGGATAGCTGGACTCGTTAAGTCACTGAAAATTCGATAGAATGCGGCAACGGGGCTGCCAGGACAGCCCCGTCGTTTTTTTGCTGCCGGCGTGGACTCCTCCGTGCCCGGCGCACGCCGGATGCGATAGATCCGGCCCAACATTCCGCCGGCCTGTGCTGCCGGCCGGACCAGGAGCATCGACATGGCTTTGCAATTCACCGTGCACGCCCGCGCTTCGGCGGAAGAGGGCGGCGAGGCACGCCGTGGCACCCTCACCCTCAATCACGGCGTGGTGGAAACCCCCGTGTTCATGCCGGTCGGCACCTATGGCTCGGTCAAGGCGATGTCGCCGGCCAACCTGCACGACATCGGCGCGCAGATCATCCTCGGCAACACCTTCCACCTATGGCTGCGCCCCGGGCTGGACGTGGTGGGCCAGTTCGGCGGCTTGCACCGCTTCATGGGCTGGGACAAGCCGATCCTGACCGACTCCGGCGGCTTCCAGGTGTTCAGCCTGGGCGCGCTGCGCAAGATCAGCGAAGAAGGCGTCAAGTTCCAGTCGCCGGTCAACGGCGACAAGCTGTTCCTGACGCCCGAGGAGTCGATGCGCATCCAGACGGTGCTCAACTCCGACATCGTGATGATCTTCGACGAGTGCACACCCTACCCGGCGGACGAGAAGACCGCGGCCGAATCGATGCGGCTGTCCAAGCGTTGGGCGCAGCGCTCCCGCGCCGCCTTCGATGCGCTGGAGAACCCCAATGCGCTGTTCGGCATCGTGCAGGGCGGCATGCATGAGCCGCTGCGCGACGAATCGTTGGCCGGCCTCACCGACATCGGCTTCCACGGCTACGCCATCGGCGGCCTGTCGGTGGGCGAGCCCAAGGAAGAATTCCACCGCCTGGTGGCCTACACCGCGCCACGTCTGCCGCAGGACAAGCCGCGCTACCTGATGGGCGTCGGCACGCCGGAAGACCTGGTCTACGGCGTCTCCAACGGCGTCGACATGTTCGACTGCGTGATGCCCACCCGCAATGCCCGCAACGGCTGGCTGTTCACCCGTTTCGGCGACCTGAAGATCAAGAATTCGCGTTACAAGAACGACGAGCGTCCGCTGGATGAAACCTGCGCCTGCTACACCTGCCGCAACTTCAGCCGCGCCTACCTGCATCATTTGTTCAGGGTGGGCGAAATCCTCGGTGCGCAGCTGAACACCATCCACAACCTGCACTACTACCAGGACATCATGCGCGACATCCGCGCGGCGCTGGAGCAGGGCAAGTTCGGCGCCTTCCGCCTGCGCTTTGCCGAGGAACGGGCGCGCGGCGTGGATTGATCCACTGGTTCACGGCAAGGTGTTCTGAGCCCGGTCGGGCCGACTTCAAGCGGCCTCATCGGGAACCCTCGTTCAAGTTTGTAGGTCACTCCTCAGCCAGGGAGGGCAATACAACATGACGATGGACCACATTCTTGCGCGGATTCAGGCGACCCCGCCGTCGCGCGACATCACGCTGCTCCGTGAACTGATCGGCGTGCTGCGCCCGGACCGGGCCGGCAATCTGCAACAGGCGACGCACAACCTGCGTGCACTCGCTCGTGTACTGGAAACCCGCCCGGACTGGGCGGAAGGCCTGCGGGCCTACCTCGCCGAGGTGATCGGCGGGCGCAAGCTGGTGCACCTGCTCACCGACACCGGCATCCTGCAGAATCAGGGGTACTGGGCCGAGCTGTGGCGCCGCCTCAACCACAAATGGCTGCCGCCCAGCGTCAACGACGACTACCTGAAGGACGTGTTCGGCCAAGTCTTCGACCGCACCGACGATCATCGCTGGATCGACGGCGTGGACGACGACGTCTGGCTGGACCTGCTGCGTGCGCTGAAGTTGTCCCCGCGCGGCGCGCTGCGGACAGCCGTGTTGGGTGAATTGCTGGACGCCATCCAGGTACTGTCCTACCGCATCAGCGCCATCGGGTTGGAGCCCGAGCTGGTGCGCAACCATCCCGCCATCGAGCGCTTCGAATCGCCCTTCCTCCGGCAGAACGCCGAGATCGTGCAGTTCATCGAGGCTTGGCAGGCCTGGCTGGTGGACCATCAGGCGCCCCGCCATGATGCGCGGCACATCGATGTGTTGCTGACCCAGTGCGAGGACATCGTCAGCCGGGTCCGCCGCGTGGCTGCTCAGCAGGGTGTCTCGGTCAGCCTGACCCGGCTGCTGCTGCGGCTGAACCAGAGCATCGACCGGCTGCGCGTGCTGCTGTCTCTGTTGGAGGCTCCTACGCTGGAGGCCGCGATGCCGCTGGCTGTCCAGCTGTTCAAGCAGCTGGTTGAGGCGGACAACCGAAAGTGGAGCCTCCCCGACCTGTTCCAGACCAATACCGAGCTGCTGGCGCTACAAGTGACCGAGCATGCGGGACGAACTGGAGAGCACTACGTCACCAGTACTCGCGGCGAGTGGCGGTCCATGCTGCGATCAGCGGCCGGCGCGGGGTTCATTGTCGGCTTCATGGCCACGCTCAAGGTGCTGGCGGCCCGGCTGGCGCTGGCGCCCTTCGGCTATGCCTTCCTCTACAGTCTGAATTATTCCTTTGGCTTCATGCTGATCCACGTGCAGCACTTCACCGTGGCCACCAAGCAGCCGGCGATGACGGCGGCCCGCATCGCCGCTGCCATCGACGAGGGGCAAAAGAAGCTCGACGAGTTGGCCGGGCTGGTGGTGCGGGTGCTGCGCTCGCAGTTCATCGCCATCGTCG
>CBIHQA010000169.1:0-7510 GCA_966211475.1 uncultured Neisseriales bacterium | reverse complement strand
AGATCGTCATCGACACCCACGGCCACACCGCCGGCGACAGCGTGCTGCGCGAAACGGCGGATCGCCTGCAAAGCTGCCTGCCGCCGCCCCGGCATGTGGTCGCCCGGCTGGGCGGCGACGAATTCGCCGTGGTGCTGGCGGACGTGCCGCACGACGATGCGCTGGAATCCCAGTCCGCCAGCCTGCTTTCCGTCGTCAGCCAGGCCTTCCACCTGTCCGGCATGGAGGTCTTCCTGACCGCCAGCATCGGCATCTCGCGCTTCCCGGAAGATGGCCGGACCACGGCCGAGCTGATGCAGCATGCCGACTCCGCCATGTACCAGGCCAAGGAGCAAGGCCGCAACCAGTTCCGCTTCCACTCCGTCGTGCAGACCTCGCGCCGCACCGAATGGCTGGCGCTTGCCACCGCCCTGCACCGGGCCGTCGACAACAACGAACTGGAGCTCTACTACCAGCCGCAGGTCGACCTCGCCACCTGCCGCCTCGTCGGCGTCGAAGCCCTGCTGCGCTGGAATCACCCGGACGGCCAAGTCTCCCCCGACCGCTTCATCGGCATCGCCGAAGACACCGGCCTGATCATCGACATCGGCGAATGGGTGCTACGCACCGCCTGCCGGGCTGTCTGCGACTGGAACCAGCGCGAGACAGTCCCGTTCAAGATCGCCGTCAACCTCTCGCCCCGCCAGATGAAGGCACCGGACTTCCGCGCCATGATCCAGCGCGTGCTGGCCGACACCGGCTGCAACCCCGCCTGGCTGGAATTCGAGATCACCGAAGGCATCCTGCTCGACAACAGCATCGACATCCAGCAACTGCTGCGCGACCTGCGCGGCATCGGCCTGTCGTTCGCCATCGACGACTTCGGCACCGGCTACTCCGCGCTCGGCTACCTCAACCGCTTCCCCATCGACAAGCTCAAGATCGACCGCTCCTTCATCTGCAACATCACCGTCGACCGGGATGCGGCGGAGCTGGTGAAAGCCATCATCGCCATGTCGCGCAGCCTACGGCTCGACCTGGTGGCCGAAGGCGTGGAGGACGACGCGCAGGAGTCCTTCCTGCAGGCCTACGGCTGCCAGGGCGCACAAGGCTACTTCTACGGTCGCCCGATGCCGCGCGTGCAGTTCGAGGCCTGGCTGGCGGACCGACGGTAAACCCGTCCGGCCCGGCCAGCCGGGCCAATTCATCAGGATATCCCTACAGGCCAGCAACCCCATCCTTACGCGCAAATCAGCCCCGGTTGATAGTCCCTTGCGGGGCATCCGGGTAAAGCTAAGGCCAATGGAAACAATAACCGGACCGATGCGGCAACGCCCCGGCTCCGGGAGACACACGAACCATGAGAGCAGACACGGTCGACTACAAGCAGGCGCCCATCACCACGCCCGGCGCCGTTCTCCAGGACAAGGAGTTCGCCAGCTTTCGCGACCTGATCTACCGCATCGCCGGCATCCACCTGTCGGACGCCAAGAAGGTGCTGCTGGCCGGCCGCCTGCATCGGCGCCTGCAACATCACGGCCTGGCTTCCTACGGCGACTATTTCCGGCTGATCGACAGCGGCAAGGCGCCGGACGAGCTGCAGATCATGGTGGACCTGCTCACCACCAACGAAACCTACTTCTTCCGCGAAGACAAACACTTCGACTTCCTGCGCAACCACATCCAGACCCGGCTGCGGCTGCGTCAGGATGTCGCCCAAGATGTCTCCATCTGGAGCGCGGCCTGCTCCACCGGCGAAGAGGTCTACACCCTCGCCATGGTGCTCGCCGACGAGCTGGGCCTGGAACGCAGCTGGACCATCACCGGCTCCGACATCAGCACCCGCGTGCTGAAGACCGCCACCGCCGGCCACTACTCACTGGACCGCACCCGCGGCCTACCGGACGCCTACCTGCGCAAATACTGCCTGAAAGGCGTGCGGGAAAACGCCGGCACCTTCCTGATCGATCCGCAACTGCGCAGCCGCACCCGCTTCCTGCAGATCAACCTGAACCAGACGCTGCCCGACATCGGCGACTTCGACGTCATCTTCCTGCGCAACGTGATGATCTATTTCGACATGGAGACCAAGCGCCAGGTGGTGGCCCGGCTGGCCCAACGGCTGCGTCCCGGCGGCCTGCTGATCGTCGGCCATTCGGAGTCGCTCAACGGCCTGACCGACGCGCTGTGCCCGGTCCAGCCGACCATCTACGCCAAGCGATAACGTCGCGCCATGCCCTCCAGCCACATCCACCTCAACCCCGGCGAATTCTGGTTCGGCCATGGCCGGGTGCGCCTGCACACCCTGCTGGGGTCCTGCGTGGCAGTGGTGCTGTGGCACGAGCGGCGGCGGGTGGGTGGCATGTGCCATTTCATGCTGCCGGACCGCGGCTCGCCCGACTTGGCCTCGCCGAACGCCAAATACGCCGACGAGGCCTTCATCCTGTTCGACCGGCAGATCCAGCGCTACGGCACGCAGGCCGCCGACTACAAGGCCTGGCTGTACGGCGGCGGCAATATGTTCCCCGACCTGTCAGGCCCCGCCTCGCTCAATATCGGGCTGCGCAACATCGAGCGCGCCCGGCAACTGCTTTCCCTGCGAGACATCCGCACGGTGTCCGAACACGTCGGCGGCCACGGCCACCGCAAGCTGGTGGCGGACATCTGGAGCGGCACCGTATTACAGGTGTTTCAGGCGGTGTCGGCCTCCTCATAAGGGAGTGGCACCGCTCGTGCCCGTCTACCGGCGGCGCGAAACCGAAAGAGTGGAGATGTGAATGCGCCCCTTGTTCCTGCCCGCCACCGCATTGTTCAATCGTCTGAACTACGGCAAGAAGTTCGCCCTGTTCGGCGGCGTGATGCTGATCCCCGTGGTCCTGCTGATGGTCCTGTTTGCCGCCAAGGTCAACGAGGACTTTTCCTTCGCCAAGGCGGAGCGGCAAGGCGTGGCACTGCTCAAGCCGACCTACGCGCTGCTGGACCTGGTGCAGCAGCGGCGTGGCGTGGTGGCGCGCATTTCCGCCGGTGACAAGAAGTCTGCGGCCGACCTCGCCGCCCTCAACCAGCGCATCCAGACCGCGCTCAAACAACTGGAAAGCAAACACGCGGAAGTCGGGGACGACCTCGGCACCACGGCCGACCTCGCCAAGCTGAAGCAGGCCCTGTCCGCGCCTGTCGTCACCAGTGGCGGTAGCGACGCCAACGTGCTGCGTGCCCGCAACGCCGTCCCGGTCGATGCCGTGATGCGCTTCCTGGCCGCCGTGGGCGAAAAATCCAACCTGATCCTCGACCCCGTCTCCAACACTTACTACCTGGCCGACACGGCGGTGAACCGGCTGCCGACGCTGATGACGGAAATCGGCGGCGTGCAGGACCTGGCGGGCAGCGTCCTCACCCGCGCCTTTCCGGACATTTCGGACAAGGAGCCGCTGCAGCTGAGCTTCTACGCCCTCAAGACCTACGCGGATGGCGCCGCCGACAACATCACCCACCTCTACGGGCTAGGCAACTACCGGGCCTCCCTGGAAGCACCGGCCCGCGCCCTGCAGACCCGTACTGACGCGCTGCGCACGCTCTACGGCAAAGAGGTGGTGACCACCCTCGCCTACTCGATCTCCGCCCGCAACTTCGCCGACGAAGCCGTGCCGGCGGTCGACGCCGCCAGCAAACTCGCCGACGCCGTCATCCCCCTGCTCGACAGCGAACTGGCGGCGCGGGAACACACCAACGCAACACAGATGGCGATCGCCATCGTCGTGGTCGCCGTGGTGTTGTTGGTCGCCATCTACCTGTTCGTCGGCGCCTACTTCTCGGTGGTAGACGCAGTCGGCGCACTGGAACAAGCCTCCGGCCAGCTCGCTGCCGGCAAGCTGGCCGTCCGCGTCAACCTCGCCACCCGCGACGAAACCGCGCGGGTCGCCCGCAGCTTCAACCAGATGGCGGAGCAGTTCTCGCAAATCCTGCGGCATGCGGCCGGCTCCGCTTCTGCCGTCGCGCAATCGTCCAGCGAACTGGCGCAGAGCTCCGACACCGTGGTCGACGGCACTCACCAGCAGAGCGAAGCCGTGCTCTCCGCCAGCAGCGCCATCGAACAGATGACCGCCAGCATCGGCGCGGTCTCCGAAAGCGCCCAGGAAACGGTCGTGCTCGCCAGCCAGGCCAGCAGCCTGGCACAGGAAGGCCAGCAATCCGTCCAGTACGTCGCCCGCGAGATCCAGAGCGTTGCGCACGTCGTCCGGCAAGCCTCCGACACCGTACAGGAACTGGCCCGGCAATCCGCCGACATCGGCCAGATCGTCAGCGTGATCAAGGACGTGGCCGACCAGACCAACCTGCTGGCGCTCAACGCCGCCATCGAAGCCGCCCGCGCCGGCGAACAGGGCCGCGGTTTCGCGGTAGTGGCGGACGAGGTCCGCAAACTGGCGGAACGCACCGCCGGCGCCACCCAGGAAATCACCCGCAAGATCGCCGCCGTCCAGGTCCGCGTCAAAGAGACGGTGGACACGATGTCCGTCGGCAACAGCCGCGTTGGCCAGTGCGAATCGCTTGCCCAGCAGGCCGCCGAAGTGCTCAACCGCATCAGCGAACAATCTGTCGCCGCCCAATCCCGCATCAAGCAGATCGCCGTGGCCACCGAGGAGCAGAACGCCACCAGCCAGAACATCTCGGCCAACATCCAGGCCATCGCCGACCTGGCGGAGCGCAACCGCGACACCGTCACCCGCACCGCCACGGCCATCCGCGAGATGGAAAACCAAGCCGGCCAGCTCAATCAAGCCGTTCAACGCTTCGAGACGTAAGCACTTGTGAAAATTCTACTGCGCGACCCGATCCCGGCCCTGCGATGCTCACCGTACCGCAGTACGGCTGCGCTTCTCGGACCAGGCTCGGGCCGCTCGCTACGAATTTTTTCACAAGTGCAGACAGCCCCCCCGTTTCCTGTCATCGCATCCACATGAGCGTCGCCCCACTTCCTCCCACCCGGCACGCCGCCCCGCTGGACGCCGCGGAGTGGTTCTTCTGGCCACAGGACGTCCACATCCGCTTTACCGAGCTGTCTGACAGCATCGCCTCCTTCCTGGAAGGCGCAGACGCGCACTTCCTGCTCGGCAAGGCGCTGTGGGACTTGCCGGTGGTCGGCATCCCGCGCGTCACCTGGCAGACGCACCGGGCGCATCTGGCCCGACGGGAGCCCTTCCACGACTTCGTGCTGCGGCTGCGCAACCCGCACGGCAAACTGCGCTGGTGGTCGCTCAACGGCAGGCCCGCCTTCGACGCCAACGGGCATTTCATCGGCTACCAGGGCATCGCCCACGACATCACCCGGCAGCAGATGGCCGGCCAGCCCTCCTGCGAGGAAAGCACCTACCGCAAGCTGGTGGAGCTGTCTCCGGATGCCATCTTCGTCCACAGCCACGGCGACATCCGCCTGATCAACGAATCCGGCTGCCGGCTGTTCGGCGCCGCGTCGGACAGCGCGCTGGTCGGCCAATCGGTGATGAGCCTGCTGCATCCGGACTGGCATGCCACCGTCCGGCAGCGCATGGCCCGGCTGATCCGGCACGACGAGCGCCCGCCCGCCATCGAAGTGGTCATGCGCACCCTCGACGGCCGGGATGTCGACGTCGAAGTCACCGGCACCCGTATCCAGTTCGACGGCCAGCCGGCCATCCTGTCCCACGCCCGCGACATCACCGCCCGCAAGCAGGCCGAACAGGCGTTGCGCGACAGCGAAGCCCGCTACCGCCACCTGGTCGAACACGCGCTGGACCTGGTCATGCAATGCGACGCCAGCAGCCGCATCCGCTACGTCAATGGCAACGCCGCGCAACAGATCCTGGGCCACGCGCCGGATGCGGTGATCGGCCGCTCCTTCCTCACCTTCGTACGGCCGGACCAACGCGCCAAGGTGGTGCGCTTCTACCAGCGCCAGTTCCGCGAAGGGATGCCGGAAAGCTATTTCGAATGCGTGATCATCGGCAAGCACGGGCAGGAAATCTGGCTCGGTCAACATGTGCACTTGATCCGCACACCGGGCCAGCCGCCCAGCTTCCACTCCATCTGCCGCGACATCACCGACCGCAAGCGCCAGGAGGACTCGCTGCGGCAGCAGGCCAACCACGACCCGCTGACCGGCCTGCCGAACCGCAACCTGCTCGCCGACCGGTTCACGCAGGCGCTGTTCCGGGCACAGCGCACCGGCACCATGGTCGCCGTGCTGCTACTGGACCTGGACCGCTTCAAGGCCATCAACGACAACCTCGGGCACGGCTTCGGCGATGAACTGCTGCAAGCCATCTCCGCACGGCTGCTCGAATGCTGCCGCAAGCAGGACACCGTGGCGCGGCTGGGCGGCGACGAGTTCGTCGTCATCCTGCCGGACATCGCCCAGCTCGGCGACTGCACCGAAGTCACCATGCGTATCCAGCGCGCCATCGCCGAACCGCTGCTGATCGGCACCCAGCCGATCCGGGCCAACGCCAGCATCGGCGTCAGCCTCTACCCGCACGACGGCGAAGACATGGACACCCTGCTCAACCGCGCTGACGTCGCGATGTACCAGGCGAAACGGCAAGGCGGCGCGAACTGGCAACTGCATGGGCAACAACACGCGCAGGAAACGCCCGGACCCGCCACCGATGCCGCGACACAGGCGCCCACCGGAGACGATCGCAGCCCGAAACACCATCTGGACCAGACCGTCAGCTGACCACGCAGCCGAAAGGAACCCGACCCATGCCCAGCCCCTTCCGCAAAGCCTGCCTGGACCTCTACAACCGGCTGGAAGACTATTTCATCGGCCCCGACCTCTCCCGCCTTGGGTCGAACGGTGTCAAGGCCAAGGCCAACGGCAGCGCCATCCGCTTCCTGCTGGAAACCGGCCGCATCATCCGCATCGAAGTCACGGAAAACCGCTTCGTCTACAAGAAGGCCGACATCCCCGCCGACCCCGCCGCCCTCGTCCGCAAGACGGACGAACTGAAAGAGGTACGCACGGACTATGTGCGACGGCGCATCAAGGCCACCCGGGAAGCAAGCAACATCACCAGCACGGCAGTAGCACCCGCCGCGAACGACGCCTGGAAGGTGATTCGCGGCTGAAGCAGTCCGCGCCAACTGCTCTTGCGAAAAACAATTCGCCCCAAGTCTGTCGAAGCGCACAGTGCAGGGCTTCGACAGACTTGGGGCGAACGGTTATCGCTCACTCACTGAAGAAATAGGCCCGACGGAGCCCGCTTTCGGAACGACAGCCAGAAGAAAGCGCAAACAGGCGCATCGCGCCTGCCCCATCGCTGCACACGGAAATACGACTCCACCTACGTCAGCGGCGCCATGCCCCAGTGCAGTTCGCCCGCCCCACAGGCCATGGCCGCATATGCGGCGGAATCGTGAACAAGTCCCCATCAATGGCAGGAATCACGCGTCGTGGACGTATCGCTACCCGGATCAGGATCGCTGAATTTCGCGGATGACCAAGTATCAACCGTCCGCCGCATCTGCGCGCCAGCCCGCCGATTGACGGCAACCAGCC
>CBIHQA010000168.1:0-7568 GCA_966211475.1 uncultured Neisseriales bacterium | reverse complement strand
AAAAACAAGCAGCACCTTCCAGATAGCATGACTCTATAACCAAAATATCAGGTCCTTAAGATGAAAAAAACAAAATGCGCAATTGTTGTGACAGGACTTACTTGCCTCGCAATAGGAGCATATATTTACACACTGCCCTCCGCCGAGAAAAGAGTATCCACTACGGCAGTGTCAGCAGATTCCTCTGTCCTCTCAAAAAAAGCCAGTCCTGAGACTGAAAGTCCAGAACCAGAAAGAAAAGACGCGGGAGGCCTAGAGGAAAACTTCCCAACCGCGCCATTGTTGATTCTCAAAGATGCGGTGGGAATCGATCTACGAGATCATCCAAATGCCACCCTGGAGGGAGTAATGTATTATGCGGAACCAGCGGGAAGAAAGAAAAAGAAAGATGATATAGCGCTAATCGCTGATCCGAAGAAAAAATCGTGTCATGAAAAGAACCCAGGCATATTATGGACAGATCACGAATTTAAATGCCTCAAGATTATAAAATCTTTCAAGTTCGAACCTAAAGATTTTAGGGGAGCAGATATCTCTGTCTCCGACATGGGGGACGTGCGAGTCTTTTATTTTGTCAAACTTGATCTAACTCGAGATGAATTCGACGCCGAGTTAGCAAAGGGGAACGACCCCGCAAAAGAGGCGTATGCCAAGGTCCGAGTGAACATGGGAACGAGTTTGCAGAAATACAAAGAGACTGGAACATCTCAGTAGCTTTTTTCGTTCATGCCTAAACCCGCTTATTATCCATCGGGGCGAAATCGAACCCCGCCTTCCGACTACGGTTTTCAACAACAAGCACTGATCATCGTTGACGACCATTGGGTTGATCTATACGGGCAACTGAGCGAGGATATCGTCAAATAAATATTAAGCTGGCCGTAATTTCCTCTTCTCTCCACATCCTCCTGACGGGTTGCGTTCCAGACGAGAGTGGTGAAAGCAAGTTCTCAATCGAGGAGAATCAGCTATATGCCTACCCTCAACTAAAGGGGGATTCCTATTATTTCGAATTCCTTGAGCTATCCTCACCCGAGAGAAATACACTATGGAAAGCAGAGTCCGTTGACAACAACACGATGGTTCCGCAAAAAATCAGAGTAGGCACCTTATTTCAAGAAAGTATGGAAGACAAACCGTACACACCATTTGAACTTGATAAGTGCAACAAATTTGTTGTTTATGCCGTCAAAATGGAAGATGGCGCTAGATCCCGTGAAGGACGGAACTTTGGTGGTTTTTTCAAGGTGACCAAGAAAGGCAGCTCCTTGACTGTCGAAGCCTGTGAGAAATAAATACAAGCGTATTTTTGGAATGGTTGCACACGTCGGCTGATCACTAACACCTTTACATGGCGTTACCAAACCAGCTGAATAAGCGCTTCAGAAGCGGCATCCAAAGCAAGCAGACTTGAGCCAAATCATGGCAGTTTGGGAAGGATGGATTCAAAGTAGTGGCACGGCATACATCTGACCAAGCCAATCCCCATGGCAAAAAAATTCCCCATCCGCCCCAAACACCCCGAACGCATCTGCTGGGGGTGCGACCACTACTGTGCAGCGGATGCGATGAAGTGCGGCAATGGTTCCAACCGTACACAGCATCCCGTCGAATTGTTTGGAGAGGAGTGGACAGAATTCGGCCTGGAGGCGTCGGAGGACGATCCTTCAAACAAGGATGCGCCTCCCGTCCATAGTGACGAACTTGAGCACTAATGCCTCTTGGCTGAGGCATCCGCGCTTATGGGGAGGTTGGTAGCAGCACCGGCTTTTTGGGTGGCGGCAGGCGCAAATTACCAAGGCCGTTCGGGAACACCAATTTCTTGACCGCTTCCGGCATGCTGGGGACCATCTTGGCATTCATCAAACCCCAGGTTTCGCCACCATCGTCCGACACCGCAAGCAGGTACGAGTCCATCATCATTCTTCCAGATGGCAAACTTGCCTCCTGGTGAAGAGGAACCAGCGCCAGCACTTGATTTCCGATTTTCACAGTCTGATCAGGATCATCGGCAGCAGAGGAAATCAGGCGGGCTCCCGCAGACTCCAGCGCCTCCATCATCCTGCGGGTGTTTTCCACTACTGTGCTGCGTCCACCTTGAGCAGCAACCAGCTTCGGCGGCATGGTGTCGACCAAGGTAGGCCAGTCCTTGCTCATGGTCGCTTGGTCTGCCCGCCGCACCACCTCAGCGATAGCTGCGCGAATATCTGCAGCGATGGCAGTACCGCTACATAGGCAGAACGCAAACAAGAAAAGAATTTTCTTCATAGGGTGAAAGAATCCTGGCGTTTGGTACTTTACGGAACAGCTTTCCGAACTTGCGAGTGTCGCCCTTTACGTGGATGACCAAAGCCTTGCGCCGCCCCTGCTCTAGACGAGCGACCAACACATCAAATTCTTGGTCCGTCATGCTTCATCCCTGAGCATTGTCTCTCATGGGCATTCGCCAATATACCATTGGAATTCAAGGGGGAAGAATCCGGCGGCGGTACCATGTTCGATTCTCATGAGAGAGGGGGACAACCGTCAACATTGCGCCGAACAAGGCCGCCAAAGCATTCAAAAGGATTCGCGCTTCGCCAAGAGCGTAAAGAACACGCGACTTCCGTGCATCGCTAAGAACAGCTCACTGTTAGCGCCGCTCCGCCCGCCAAGCCCGCCACATCTCCTCCACAAACGGCAGCACAGCCAACCCCATCCCGGCCCCCAGCACCGTCAGTACCAATGACCCCGATAGCGGACTGATCTTGAACCGCGCCTGCCACACCGGCTCCTGCGAGCCCAGCCTCAGCATGGCCAGTGCCTGATCCGCGTTCAGCACGGCCAGCAGCAGCCAGGCGAAGAAGGGCAAGGTGTCGAGGAAGCCGTGTGCATGTTGCTCCAGCGGGGTGATGTCACGCCGGCTGTAGCTGTAGCGGGTATCGATCCAAGCAGTCAGCAGGTGCACCACACATAGTGCCAACAGCATGGCCAGCACCAGGGCGTTGATCTCCAGCAGCAGGCCCATTGCGATGCCGACGCCGACTTGCGCGATCATCAGCAGGTGCAAGGCGGATTCCAGCGGGCCGGTGGTGTGCGGCAGGTCCTGCCGGCGGTGGCACCACCAGTCCAGCAGGCCGGCGGCTAGCCAGACCGGCAGCAGCACGTACAACATCAGTTCGCCCAGGCGGTGTGGCAGGTCCATGGACATCGCGCTCACCCCGGCCGGTCACGACCGGTGTTGCCACCACCGGGTGCCGATCAGCACCGCTGCGCCGGCCAGCAGTCCGTACTTCACGGCCGGTCGGTCGGCGACCCAGGTGTACAGGCTGTGCCGCATTGCCATGTGGCCGAATTCGCCGTGTACCGCGTTGTCGTTGGTCATCGGCGCCCAGAACGCGCTGCGGCCCTCGGGCGACTTGCGTTCCTCGGTTTCCTGCCCACGGAAGGCGAACATCCGCATCAACCAGTCCATCATGTGCGGGCACAGCCGCTGCCCGGAGACGAACAGCCGGCCCGAGCCGCCGACGATGATGTCCCGCCGTGGATGCACCGCAGCCCGGACGATGGCTTCCGCCACCACCTCCGGCTGGTACACCGGCGGCGGCGCGTTGGGCTTCACGCCGATCTTGGTCAGTCCTTTGCGGAACAACGGGGTATTGATGGCGGCCGGCATGATGTTGACCACGTCCACCGGTATCCGGTCGTGCTTCAGTTCCAGCCGCAGCGCATCCAGGAAGCCGGGGATCGCATGCTTGGAGCAGGCGTATGCCGTCTTGTAGGGGAAGGCGCGCACCGCCTCGATGGACGACACATGGATCAGCGTACCGCCCTGCGGGTTCTGCCGCAGGTAGGGC
This sequence comes from uncultured Neisseriales bacterium, assembly GCA_966211475.1. GTDB lineage: Bacteria > Pseudomonadota > Gammaproteobacteria > Burkholderiales > Leeiaceae > Leeia. The sequence goes on along the minus strand of CBIHQA010000168.1, from coordinate 3,732 downwards.
AAGGCGGCCATCGCCCCGTGAACCTGCCCCAGCGTGTTCACCTCCAGCGAGTGTCGGAATTCCTGCGGGGTAATGTCCACGAAGCGGCTCACCAGGTACACCGCCGCCACCTGTACCCAGGTGTCGATGCCGCCGAAGGTCGCCACCGCGAATTCGGCCACCGACTTCACAGATTCGAAGTCTGCCGCATCCGCGGTCATGGCCGCCGCCTGCCCGCCGGCCGAGCGGATCTCCGCCACCAGCGAATCCAGCCCCGGCTCGCCCCGGGCGGCAGCGATCACCCGCGCGCCCTGGCGGGCAAACACCAACGCCGTGGCACGGCCGATGCCGCTGGAGGCGCCGAAGACAACCACGGTTTGCTCAGAGAGTGGTTTGTGTTGCATGGGAAGCCTCCTGCATCGGGGTCGGTAGGGATGCCCGGAATCTAAGCAGGAGGGGTGCCATGGACAACGGCGTGGAAAGCAGCCGGTCGGGGGTAAAACGGCGGAAGGTTTTACAGGGCGATGGGCAGAAGTTACCCATCTTCAGACTGCCGCGCTTGCCGCCGCGGGCATTCGGCACCCACGGCAAACGCCTGTTTCTGGAAATCGACGGCCACCTTGAGCAGGCCTTCAACGAGAGGAACCGGCCCCCAAACCTCACGTCAACGGCAACGGCGCCCCGCTCTTCACCGTGCGGATCGCAAAGTTGCTGGTGATGTCCTGCACCATGGTCAGCGCCTGCAGCTTGCGCACGAACTGCTCGTAGTCCGGCAGCTGGCGCACCACCACTTCCAGCAGGTAGTCGAAAGAGCCGGACACCACGTGGCAGCTGATGACCTCGCTCATCGCGGTGGCCTCTTCCTCGAAGCGCTGCACCGCGTCGCGCCGGTGGTGCATCAGGCGGACATTGACGAACACGGTGGTGGCGAGCTGCAAGCGGTTGCGATCGAGCTCCGCCCGGTAGCCGCTGATGATGCCGCTCTCCTCCAGGCGCCGCAGGCGGCGGGCGCAGGGCGACGGCGACAGGGCGACGCGCTCGGCCAGCTCCGCGGTGGTGAGGCGGCCGTCCTTTTGCAGCAGTTCCAGGATCTGGCGATCGGTGCGGTCCATGGCGGCGGTTTTCCATATTGGTGATATCAGCCAATTTTAGTCCCCATTTTGGCTAAAACAGGCAAGCATTCCAGAAATCACGGCTGATATAGCGCGAATCCACCTCCCCCATCAGCGGACAATGACAGCATTGCAACCGCTCGTGGACCCTCCATGCAAACCGTCCTGCCCTTGCCTATCGCTGCCCCGCGTTTCCGGCTGAACCAGGGTGCCGGCCTTGCCGCGCTGGCAGTCACCGTGCTGATCTGGGCGGGTTTCTTCCTGTCGTTGCGGGCCGGCGCCCGTGCCCACCTAGCACCCGACGAGCTGGCGCTGATCCGCTTCGGCCCCGCCGGGCTGATCTTCCTGCCGGTGCTGGTCACGCGCTGGCGCCGCATTCTGGCGGTGCCGCCGCGCCACCTGTTGTTCATCCTGGCCGGCAGCGGGCTCCCCTACTTCCTGATCGCCGGGCTGGGCATGCGCCATTCACCAGTGAGCGACGGCAGCACGCTGATCCCCGGCACCATCCCGCTGTTCGTCGCCCTTCTGGCTTGGTTGGGCCATGGTCGGGTGCCGGCCACCCAATTGCGCGGGCTGGGCATGATCGGCCTGGGCGTGCTGCTGATGATCGCGATGCGCCATGCCAGCGGCGCCGACGCCTGGCAAGGCTATGCGCTGTTCCTGCTGGGCAGCCTGATGTGGGCGCGCTTCACCATTTCGATGCGGGAATCGGGCCTGACGCCGGTCGAAGGCGCGGCGGTGATTTCGGTCGGGTCGCTCGCGCTGCTGGCGATCTGGCTGATCGGCCATCCGCCCACCGGTCTGGCGACGCTGCCGCTCCGGCAGCTGGCCTTCCACGGCCTGCTGCAAGGCGTGGGCGTCGGCCTGCTGTCCGTCCTCAGCTACACCTTCGCCATTTCCAAGCTGGGTGCCCAGCGTGCGGCCGCTGCCGGTGCGCTGACCCCGGTGCTCGCGTCCCTGCTGGCCGTGCCGCTGTTTGGCGAAATGCCCTCGGCCGCCACGCTGATCGGCATGGGCCTGATCGTCGCCGGCGTGGTCTGGATCAACCGCCCCGCCACTCCGGCCCGCGCCTGATCACCACAGCCCAACACGAAGCCCCACTCCGGAGACACGCCATGTTCGACACCCTCGCCCCGGTCCCCGCCGACCCGATCCAGTCGGTCGCCGAGCGCTTCCGCCACGACCCGCGCCCGAACAAGATGGACCTGAGCGTCGGCGTCTACCGCGACGAGCACGGCATCACCCCGGTGATGGCCGCCGTCCGCGAGGCCGAGCGCCGCTTGCTGGCCGAGCAGACCACCAAGGCCTACGTCGGCATGGCCGGCAACGCCCGCTTCAACCGCGCGGTAGAACAACTGGTGCTGGGCGAGCAGGCCGACACCGCCCGCTGGACCACGCTGCAAACCCCCGGCGGCAGCGGCGCCCTGCGCCTGCTGGCCGAGCTGATCGCCGCCAGCCGGCCGGATGCCACCGTCTGGATCAGTGATCCCAGCTATGTGAACCACGCCCAGATCATGCGGGCCGCCGGCCTGGCGGTGCAGTTCTATCCCTACCTCGATCCCCGCGACAACACGCTGCGCCGCGACGCCTTCTTCGACACCGTCGCCGGCCTCGGCCCGCAGGACGTGCTGCTGCTGCACGGCTGCTGCCACAACCCCAGCGGCGTCGACCTCGCCCTGGCGGATTGGCAACGGCTGGCCGGCATGGCCACCACCCAGGGCTTCATCCCCTTCGTCGACATGGCCTACCAGGGTTTCGGCGACGGCCTCGACGAAGACGCCGTCGGGCTGCGCCTGCTGGCCAACGCGGTGGACGAGATGCTGGTCGTCTATTCCTGTTCCAAGCACTTCGGCCTGTACCGCGAACGCACCGGTGCCGCCCTGGTTCGCGCCAGCAGCCCGGACCGCGCCCCGCTGATCCGCGACAAACTGTTCGAAATCGCCCGCCGCAACTACACCATGCCGCCCGACCACGGCGCGGAACTGGTGGCCCGCATCATGGACTCGGCCGAGCTGACCGCAATGTGGCGTACCGAGCTGGACGCCATGCGCCAACGCGTGCTCGACAACCGCGACCGCCTCGCCACCGCCCTGGCCGAACGCGGCGTGGACGCCAGCTACCTGCGCCAACATCGCGGCATGTTCTCCATGCTGCCGCTGGACGACGCGCAGATCGCCGCGCTGCGGGAACAGCACGGGGTCTACATCGTCGGCGGTGGGCGCACCAATCTGGCGGGGGTGGATGCGGAGCGGGTGGAGGAGCTGGCGGCAGCATTGGCGGCGGTAATGCGGGGCTGAGCCAGCGGGGCCGATGACCAAGGTCAAGGCAAATCCGCCGACCTAGGCTAGAATCCCCCCTTCCCATCTCGACCCATCGTACCGATGTCCCTTTCCCTTGAAGCGCTGCCCGCGCCGTTGCGGGGCGTCATTGCCACGCTGCTGCTGGTCGTCAACGTCCTGTTCTGGGCCACGCTGGTACTGCCGGTGGCGCTGATCAAGCTGCTGCTGCCGCATTCGGCCGTGCGGCGGCAGATCGACCGCGCCCTCAACACGTTCGCGGAATGCTGGATTTCCTGCAACAACGGCTGGATGCGGCTGGTGCGCCGCACCGAATGGGACGTGGCCGGGCTGGAAGGGCTCAG
>CBIHQA010000167.1:0-7577 GCA_966211475.1 uncultured Neisseriales bacterium | reverse complement strand
GATTCCGGCATGCGAAGGTTCGAATCCTTCCTCCCCTGCCAACCGAATCTACAATAAAAGCGTGTGCCCACAGGCACACGCTTTTTGTTTGTCGGGCGTCGGGATTCTGGTGGGGATACGATGATGGCGTACAACAATCTGATGGTGTTCACTGGCAACGCGAATCCTGCGCTTGCCGAAGAAGTGGTTCATCATCTGGACATTCCGCTGGGCCACGCTACCGTGGGCCGCTTCTCGGACGGCGAATGCACCGTCGAACTGCTGGAGAACGTGCGCGGTCGCGACGTGTTCGTCCTGCAGTCGACCTGTCTGCCGACCAACGACAACCTGATGGAAGTGTTGCTGATGGTCGATGCGCTCAAGCGCGCATCCGCCGGCCGCATCACCGCTGCCATCCCGTATTTCGGTTACGCCCGTCAGGATCGCCGCCCGCGTTCCGTGCGCGTGCCGATCTCGGCCAAGGTGGTCGCCAACATGCTGATCTCCGCCGGCGTCGACCGCGTGCTGACGGTCGACCTGCATGCTGACCAGATCCAAGGCTTCTTCGACATCCCGGTGGACAATATCTACGCCACCCCGGTGCTGCTGGAAGACCTGGTCCAAAAGAACTACCCGAACCTGATGGTGGTGTCGCCGGACGTTGGTGGTGTGCTGCGTGCCCGCGCCACCGCCAAGCTGCTGAACACCGACCTCGCAATCATCGACAAGCGTCGCCCCAAGGCCAACGTGGCCGAGGTGATGCACATCATCGGTGACGTGGAAGGCCGTACCTGCGTGATCGTCGACGACATGGTCGATACCGCCAACACCCTGTGCAAGGCCGCCGAAGCGCTGAAGAAGCACGGCGCCGAAAAGGTGCTGGCCTACGCCACCCACCCGGTGCTGTCCGGCCCGGCGGTGGAGCGCATCGCCCAGAGCGAGCTCGACGAGCTGGTGGTGACCAACACCATCCCGCTGTCGCCGCAAGCCCAGGCCAGCAACAAGATCCGCACGCTGTCGATCGCCAAGCTGATGGCCAAGACCATCAAGCGGATCAGCAACGAAGATTCGGTCAGCTCGCTGTTCGCTGAATGACGTGGACGCCGTTGAGGCGGCGCACACGGCAGAGCAACACCCGGCAAAGCCGGGTGCTTGAAATTGGAGTGGAATCAGAGGGCGTTGTCCTGATTGATTCCACTCCCCCCGCCCTCGCCGCTACGAGGGAGCCTCTCTGACGCTCGTTCAGCGGGCTGCCTCGCGGTGCAAATTGGCGAGACGGGTGAGTTGCAGCCGCTTTGTGCTGCGACGCGGGGCAATCAGGCCCCAACCGCAACGGTCGTCTGGTCGCGGACGGCCGTCTGTGTTTTGAAAAACGCCAGTCAGTTGAAAGGCAAATCGATGAAGATCGAAGTTATTGCGCAAAGCCGCGCCCTGCAGGGATCGAGTGCGAGCCGCCGCCTGCGTCGCGATGGCAAGGTGCCGGGTATTGTTTACGGTGGTGGCAAGGACCCGGTGGTGATCGAGCTGGATCACAACAACCTGTTCCACGCCCTGCGCAACGAAGCGTTCCACAGCTCCATCCTCGACCTGGCGGTCGACGGCAAGAGCGAAAAGGCGCTGCTGCGTACCGTGCAATGGCACCCGTACAAGCAACAAGTGCTGCATATCGACTTCCAGCGCGTTGCTGCGGACCAGAAGATCCACATGAAGGTCCCGTTCCACTTCGTGAACGCCGACATCGCCCCGGGTGTGAAGCTGGGTGGCGGCATCGTCAACCACGTGCTGAACGAAGCCGAAGTGTCGTGCCTGCCGGGCGACCTGCCGGAGTTCATTGAAGTCGACCTGGGCAAGCTGGAAGCCGGTGGTTCCATCCACCTGGCGGACATCAAGCTGCCGAAGGGTGTGGAACTGGTTGCCCTGACCAAGGGTGACAACCACGGCGTGGCCTCCATCGCCGGCGTGAAGGGTGGCGGCGAAGAGGAATAAGTCGCCGCGTCCCGCACGCAAAACCCGCCGTCGAGGTAAACTCGCGGCGGGTTTTTTCTTTGGGGGCGTGCTTCGACAACAAGAAGCGAACGACCCGCCGCAACAAGATTAGGAAGACAAGACGTGGGTATCCGTCTGATCGTCGGGCTCGGCAATCCCGGCGCCGAATACGAAGCCACCCGGCACAATGCCGGCTTCTGGTGGGTGGAGCAGGTGGCGCGCGATCATGGCGCCAGCTTGCGCGCCGAGAGCAAATTCCACGGGCTCGCCGCTCGCACCAGTGTCAACGGGCAGGAGCTGTGGCTACTGTTGCCCCAGACCTTCATGAACCGCAGCGGCTCCGCCGTGGCGGCACTGGCCCGCTTCTACAAGATTGCGCCCGAGGAAATCCTGGTCGTCCACGACGAACTGGATCTGCCGCCCGGCGCCGCCAAGCTCAAGCAAGGCGGCGGCCACGGCGGGCACAACGGCTTGAAGGACATCATGGCCCACCTCGGCACACCGAACTTCTGGCGCCTGCGCCTCGGCATCGGTCACCCGGGTGACCGCGCGCAGGTCGTCAACTTTGTGTTGAAGCCGCCGCTGCGGGATGAACAGGTCGCCATTGATGAGGCGATGGACGCCAGCTTGGCGATCCTGAGCGAGCTGGTGAAGGGGCAGCAGGAGGCAGCCATGCTGAAGCTGCATACCAAGGCCAAGCCGGCCTGAGGCTGAGTCCACAGAGGCGCGGACGTTCTGTCCGCGCGATACAGGCTGAACGGTAACCTGCCCGTCTCCGGCAGGGGATAGACTGCGTCAGAAGATACCGTCGTCTGGATTGAGCGGGCTGGTGGCGCCGAACAGTCGTTCGCGCAGTCCCCTTTGCGCAAGGATTTTTTCGCGCGCGGCTTCCGGCAAGTCGGTAAACACAATGACGTTTTTCTGGATCAGGATATCGATCAAGTCCTCGATCACCCGGACCATGCGCAGGTCATCGGCACTGCTGAACCCTTGCATTGACGCGTCTGTTCCGCCACCGACGAATGCGGTGATATCCGCATGGTCGGGTGGGAGGAACTCCTGTCCGTCGGACTGAGGTTCCGCCCACAGGGCGATGATGCTGCCATCGGGCGCGCGTTGTACGTACGGCATTGGACAATCCTTGATGCCGGCCCGGGAATGGACCGGTCTGCTTGATCATTCTGGCACAGTCGTCTAATAAATCGGAAGGCGGCCGAAAAACAGACACCATCGCTTCGAATGGTGCGTCGGTCGCAAGGTACGCACAGGGGACGGGAAATCAAACGAGCCAGCGACAAGGGCCCGTGCCGGGGCATTCCGGCAACGGGGCGGGCAGGGCTGACGGCAGGACGCATGGACGTAGACGGCAACGCTAAGCGGACAACCCGGTTTGTCGGGGACGCATCATGACGGCCGTTCACATCATCGCGAGCCGCCGCGCGGAATTCGTGCAGCGTTGGCAGCCGGTGCTCGCACCCCATGCGCTGGTGGCCTACGCACGCAGCGCCGGCGCGCTGGATGCCTTGCGCAGTCGTCCTCCTCAGCTATGCGTGCTTGATCCCGATCTGGTTGGTGAGAGCCGACTGGCCGATACCGTCGCCTGGCTTGCCCACCAGACCTGCCTCTTGCTCGATCACGTCACCACCTCCGTGGATGAGGAGCTGCACTGGCTGGCTGCCGGGGTGCGCGCCTGCTGCACACCGGAGCTCGAAGCCGCGGACCTGGGCCGCATCGTCGACGTCACCCTGCAGGGCGGCATCTGGGTGTCCCGGGGTACGCTGCCGGTGCTGCTGGGGCGCCTCCAGCGCTTTACCGCCACCAATACGCCGGTACCGGCTCCTGCGCCACCGCCGGTTCATCCGGTGTCTGGTGACGCCTGGCAGCAGCTCACGCCTCGTGAGCGCGAAGTGGCCGAGCTGGTCGGTGGTGGCGCCAATAACAAGGCAATTGCCCGCAAGCTCAGCATCTCCGACCGCACGGTCAAATCCCACCTGACGTCCATCTTCGGCAAGCTGGGCGTGAACGACCGTGTCCATTTGGCCCTATTCGTCACGGGCCACCAGTAAGTGACTGATTGGGCAGGTAATATCGCCGTCTGTCCGGTCAGTTAACCTCGTACTTCTGTCCGATTCGCCACGTTCTACCCCTCGCTACACTGAGCTTCATCCTGAGGCACAGCATGTTCTTCGAACGGAGGGTGAATCATGGCAACGACGACCAAGGCACTGGGTAATGGCCAAACCGTCCAAGCAGTAGGGACTGTCAAAAACCTGGCAGGAACGGTCACTGCCATCGACGCGAATGGCGTCGAGCGAGAGTTGCATCTCGGTGACCTGGTGTTTGCCGGTGATGTGATTCACACCAGTGCCGATGGCGCGGTCACCATCGATTTTCCCAATGGCGCCCATCTCGACCTGGGCCGCAGCGATTCCCTGGCGCTCGACGGTGACGTGCTCAATGTCGCCACCACTGAAGCCAACGCCGACGACGTAGCCAAGATCCAGCAATTGATCGCCCAAGGGCTCGACCCGACGCAGGTGGCGGAAGCAACCGCCGCCGGTGCGGGGACGGGCGAGGACGGCGGCAGCACCTTTGTCGATATCGGATTCAATCCGACCCGGGTGGATATCCCCACTGGTGTCAATACAGAGGGATTGACGGTCGACCTCACACAAGCGCCTGGCACGCCGCCCTTCGTCGCGCCTGAAGTCCCCGTCAATCAGCCGCCGGTCGCAGTGAACGACGACGGCGCCACCAACGAGAACACCCCGATCTCGATCCCGGTGTCAGACCTGTTGTCCAACGATCATGACCCGGAAAACGATCAGCTGACCGTTGTCTCGGTACAGGGTGGGCAGGATACGCACGGCACCGTTGTGTTGCAGAACGGCGTGGTGGTGTTCACCCCGGATGAGGGTTACGACGGCCCTGCCACCTTCCAGTACACCATTACCGACGGCAACGGCGGAACCTCCACCGCAACCGTCACCATTGAAGTGGCTCCCGTGGCCGACAAGCCGGATGTGTCGCTCCAGGTGGTCGGTGAGGATCGGGAAGGCGGCGGATTCCTCAAAGAGGATGTCCAGGGTGAGTTGGCGTTCACCGCATCTCCGCACGGTGACGATCAAATCAGCCAGATCGTGATCGGCGGGTTTGGCACCGGTGCCAATGCATGGAATGTGGACACGTCCAGCGTCACGATCAGTGGGCTAGATCACTCCAAGTACGATGTGTCCATGGACGGAAGTGACAACCTGATCATTTCCATCCACGCTGACGCCCTGGCCGCCGGCGGCCTTTCCGGCACGGTCATGGTTACGCCCAACGCCGATAGCGACGTCGACCGTGTGCTGACCGTGTCTGCGACCGCAGTGGATGGCAGTGCGTCCGCCACCGGCAGCAGCGATTCGACCGTGGTGGTGGACGCAGTGGCGGATCAGCCCGGCATCCACATCGCGGTGAGCGACGGCAATGATGGCAACGCCAGCTTCCAGATCGGCGAGAGCGGCACACTGACCGTCAGCGGCAACTTCGGTGATACGTCGGACGGGTCGGAAACCCACACCGTGTCGGTGGCGATCCCGGACGGTTTCACCGTGACCGCGGGCGAAGGTGCGACCTTTGTCGATGGCGTGCTGACCTTCACGGTTAGCGGCACCAGCTTCAACCAGAACTTCACCCTGACCAACGAAAGCGCGTCGGATGGCAGTGCGAGCTTCACCGCAACCGCGACCGCACAAGAAACCTCGCTGAGCGGTTCGGAACCGGACGGTAGCGACAATGTGGCGACGGCAACCGACAGCACCTCGGTGACCGTGGCCGGCGTGCCTGAAGTGAGCGCAACGCTGGTCGGTGACGAAGGCGAAGGGCTGGTCATTAAGGAAGACGGCAGCGGCTCGGTGAGTGTGTCGGCTGATGCGAGCACCGGTAGCCACCTGACGCAGCTGGTGATTACCGGGTTGAATGCTGGCTGGACATATGACTTCAGCAGCTTGTCGGGCACAGTGCATTACGACTCCGGAACGGGGACGTTGACCATCAGCGACCTGTCGGGCGGCAGTTACAACGGCAGCTTCACACTGAGCCCGCCGGCGGATAGCGATGTCGACCTCGGTACCCTGCATGTCACGGCGACCGGTGCGAATGACACCGATCCATCGGTGACATCGGATGGTGGCGGCAGCCTGAGCGTAGTGGTCGATGCAGTGGCCGATCAGCCGGGCATCCACATTTCGGTGAGCGATGGCGGAGACGGTAACGACAGCTTCCAGATCGGTGAGAGCGGTACGCTGACGGTCAGCGGCAACTTCGGCGACGCGACGGACGGATCTGAAACCCATACCGTATCGGTGGCGATCCCGGATGGCTTCACCGTGACCGCCGGCGAGGGGGCGACCTTTGTCGATGGTGTGCTGACCTTCACGGTCAGCGGCACCAGCTTCAACCAGAACTTCACCCTGACCAACGAAAGCGCGTCGGATGGCAGCGCGAGCTTCACCGCAACTGCGACCGCGCAGGAAACCTCGCTGAGCGGTGCTGAACCGGACAGCGGAGACAACCTGGCAACCGCGACCGATAGTACTTCGGTCACCGTGGCTGATGTGCCGCAAGTGAACGCGGCGCTGGTCGGAGGGGAAGGCGAAGGACTGGTCATCAAGGAAGACGGTAGTGGCTCGGTGAGCGTCACGGCCGATGCGAGCACCGGCAGCCATCTGACACAACTGGTGATCACCGGACTGGACGGTGGCTGGACATATGACTTCAGCGGTCTGTCCGGAACGGTGAACTACAACGCCGGGACGGGCACCTTGACCATCAGTGGGCTGTCGGGCGGCAGCTACAGCGGTAGCTTTACCCTCTACCCGCCGGCGGACAGCGATGTCGACCTAGGCACCCTGCATGTCACGGCGACCGGTGCCAACGATGCGGACCCGTCGGTGACATCCGATGGTTCGGGCAGCCTCGGTGTCGGCGTGGACGCTGTGCTGGACCAATACGGCGATGTGTCGGGAACGACTCAGACACACGACGAATCGGCGAGCGTGCAGAGCTACAACCTCGGCATGAGCCTGTCGGTGTCGGATGCCGGGTTCACCGGCTCGATGGCCGGTGGTGCTGACACGGACGGTTCGGAGTCGATCAGCGCAAGCCTGATGTTGAACAGCGCACTGCCGGCTGGCGTGACGCTATCGCTGAGCGATAGCGCCTTGGGCTCGATCGTGGACAACGGGGACCATGTGAACTTCACCTTCACGGTGAACGCCGGTCACACGCTGTCGGAAGTGGTCGCTGCCGTGCAGGTGACGGTACCGGCCGGGTACGACGGTACGATCAGCGGCACGCTGTCGAGCCATGCAGCGGATACGCCGACCGACAGCGAGTTTGCGACCGGCGACAACACCCGTGACGACAGCGCGAGCTTTAGCGTGACGGTGAATGCGGGTGCGGGCGAACCGACGTTGCAGGTGGCAGGGCTGACCGAAGAGGGCAACAGCCTGCAGGTCAAGGAAGACAGCAACGGCAGCTTCTCGGTGACGGTGGATGCCGCGGATGCGACTGACCAGATCACGGTGGTGCATTTCGGCAACCTGCCGCCAGCGGGTTGGGGCTTC
>CBIHQA010000166.1:0-7624 GCA_966211475.1 uncultured Neisseriales bacterium | reverse complement strand
GACGATCTGAAACCCCATCTGCAGGTGGTGATCCGGGATTCCGGCAAGCGCGCTCCGCGCAATGAAGGCTGGCTGGGGGCCGAACAGCGCTGGACGGTCAGCGGCGGTGATACCTCCATCGCCATCGTCAGCGACGGCCTCGCCTTCGCCTGGCTGCCTCGCCACAGAATCCAGGCCGACCTCGACGACGGCCGCCTCAAGCCGCTGCCGTTACAGAGCGGCCAGATCCGCCGCGCCTCGCTGTACCTGATCTTTGCCGACCCGGCCAGCGCGGGCCCCGCCACCCATCAACTGGCGGAATGCATCCGCCAAGTCACGGCAGAAGAAGCCGCCAAGGCATCCACGACCTGAGTCATATCGACGTCAGCCGCCGTTATAGCTCGTCCAGCGACATATCCAGGTGACGCTGGTCCGCCCAGTGCTCGATGGACCATCCCTGCCCATCATGCCGCAGCCAGTTGTGGGCCGCGTTCGGAATGGCGAAATCACGCGGCTCCTGCAAGGGCTTACCAGTCGCGATACGGTAGGCGAGGTCCAGCACCCCGCCGTGGGTCACCAGCAGCACGGATTCGCCCCGGTGACGCTCGACCAGGCTACTCAGCAGCGAACGCACCCGCGCTGCTGCGCCGAGCAGGGATTCGCCCCCTTCCGGCAGCAGCTCCGGGTCCCGTGCCCGGTAGCGGGCGCACTCGGCCGGATAGCGCTGCTCGATCTCTTCGTAGGTCAGTCCCTGGAAGACACCATAGTGCCGCTCCCGCAGCGCGGGCGTCGTCTCCACCTGCAAGCCGAACAGTCTGGCTAGCGGCGCGGCCGTCTCCTTTGCCCGGACCAGATCGCTCGCGTACAGCGCCGTGAACCGCTTGTCGCGCAGCCCGGCCGCGGCCAGGTCGGCCTGCCGCTCACCGGTGTCATTCAGGGGGATGTCGATATGGCCTTGCAGGCGGCGCGCCAGATTCCAGTCGGTTTCGCCGTGGCGGATCAGGCAGAAGCGGGTCAGGCTAGAAGTAGTCATGTGTCGATGATAACCGCATGAAGTCAGGCCACCAAGGCAAGCGGTCCGCTGAGGACGGGTCGCTCGCTTGCCGGCAATGCACCCCGGCCTCAGCCGGTGATCGGCAAATAAAGAAACAATCTTGTTTACAAATTACCAACGCGATTCAATGACTAGGCTATCCCTCGACTCCTGACCAGATGACCGACTACCGACACCCCAAGCTGCTGCTGTGGACTGCCTGCGCAATCGCCTGTCTCAGCACGCTGGGCGCCGCCCTGCCCTATCCGCTGCTCGCGCCGCTGTTTGTCGATGCGCCGATGGATGCGTTCAATCATTTCCTCGGCCTGCCACCCAAGCTGCTGTTCGGCATCGCGCTGGCGCTGAATCCACTGGGCATCCTGCTCGGTAATCTGGTCATCGGGCCGATGTCGGATCATTACGGGCGCCGCCCGGTGATGCTCGGTTCGCTACTGCTGACGGTCGTCGGCAACCTGGTGACGGCGCTGGCGATCTGGCGCCGCGACTATCCGCTGTTCCTGATCGCCCGCTTCGGCACTGGCGTGGTCGAAGGCAACGTCACCGTCGCCCGCGCCCTGATCGCCGACCTGCATCCTGCCGTCGACCGCACCCGCGGTTTCTCCTACCTGAATGCGGCACTCTACGCCGGCTGGCTGCTCGGCCCCCTGCTGGGCGGGCTCACCGCACGGGGAGGCAACACCCTGCCGTTCCTGGTCGCCTCGGCCCTGCTGTTGCCACCGCTGCTGCTGACCGGCTGGCTGCTGCCGCGCCATGCCGAGCCGACGGAAAGCCGCCCGCTGCTGGCCTTGCTCCGCCAGGGCAACACCCTGCAATTGCTACGCCATCCCCTGCTGCGCACCGCCCTGCTGGCTCACCTCGGCTTCACCATCGGCACCAATGCGTTCTACGAGTTCTACCCGCTATGGCTGGTGGAATTCGTCGGCTATGGCAGCACCGGCATCGCGCTGGCCACCGGCGCGCTCTGCCTGATGATGCTGACGGTCAGCACCGTGACCGGCCGCTTCGGCCTGCAGGTCGACCCGCTGACCGGCGCCAGCCGTTTTGCCCTGCTCGGCGCGATCACCCTGCTGGCACTGGCGCTGCTGCCGGGGCACGCCGGGCTGGCCATGCTCGTGCTGACCGGCATCCCGATCTCGCTCTACAACGCGCTGCTGCCGGCCTACCTGTCCGGCCGTTTCGCCGAACACGGTCAGGGGGCCGTGATGGGGTTGGTGGTCACTACCTTTTACCTGGCCAACGTCCTGATCGCATTGACGGGCAGCGCCCTGGCACTGCTCGACACCCGTGCGGTGATCGCCCTGGGTGGCATCGGCTGCTTGCTGGCGGCCATCCAGCTGACCCGTCTCCGCCGCCAGGCCAACCCGCAGCTGGCCCTCGCCAAGGATTGACACCATGCCCACCGCCGACCAGTTGCTCTACCTGCTGAAAACCCGCGGCGCACAGACCGCCCAGGTGCTGGCCACGCACATTGGCCTCACCTCGATGGGCGTGCGCCGGCAATTGACCACGCTGACCGACAAGGGACTGGTGCAGTTCGAAGACCGTCGCGACGGCGTCGGGCGCCCCGCCCGCTACTGGTCGCTGACCGATGCCGGTCACGGCCGCTTCCCGGACCGCCACGGCGAACTCACCGTCAAGCTGATCGAACTGGTGCGCAGCAACTTTGGCGATGCCGCGCTGGATCAGCTGGTCAACGCCCGCGAATCCGAAATGGAAGCCCGCTACCTGACCCGCCTCAACCGGCTGGATACGCTCGCCGCACGGGTGTCGGCCCTGGCCGCCTTGCGCAGCGAGGAGGGCTACCTCGCACATGTGCAACCACAGATCGACGGCAGCTGGCTGCTGATCGAGGAACACTGCCCGATCTGCTCCGCCGCCCGCGCCTGCCAGGGCTTCTGCCGTAGCGAACTCCAGCTGTTCCGCCACTGTCTGGGCGACGGCGTGCGGGTGGAACGGGTAGACCATCTATTGTCGGGCGACCACCGCTGCGCCTACCGGATCGCACCACCGCACTAGTGCGGTCACCCCTCTGCCTAGCCTGGATCAGCCGGAGGGGTTCGCTCCAACTCCCTGGCGCGACGCGCCGGCCGGAACACCTCCCGCTCCAGCCATCGCCAGAACTGCCGGGCCTCCGGCGTCTCCTCCTGCATCAGCAACTGCTGCAGGCCGTCCTCCGAAAAACCGTAAAAGCGGGTGCCCTCGATCCGGTCATAGGCGAGCACATCGAACCGCTCTTGCAGATCGGCTGTCGGCTTTCGCCCCAACACTGCCAGCACGTCGCGGTCAACCAGCCAAAGCTGCCGACGCACCAGGTAAGCCCGCAGATGCTGCCCGTGATATTCCAGGTAGCGTCCCGACCACACGCCCAAGATCCGCGCACGGATCAGGTAGTGAAGGAACAACACCAGCTCGATCGCCGGCTTGGCCAGTAGGCAAGCCCAGATCACCACACTCGCAACCAGCCCGAACGGGCCTTGCGCCCGCCACAGCAGCCAGGAAGCAAGCAGCCCCACGCCGCAACGCACCAGCAACCGTAGTGGCCAGCGCGCATCCACATTGGCTTCGTCGGGCAGCAGATTCATGGTTTACCCCAGGGCAGCGCCCCCCGCGAGCAGCTCCCTCAGTCGTCGCCGCCAGTGACCATCAGACGCACCCCAGATGCAGCCAACGCGTCATCGTGCCGATCGGTCACCAGCACCTCCACCGCCCCCAGGTCGGTCACAAAATGCGGGACAACCTGATGAAACTTCGAGTGGTCCGCCAGCAAGGCCACCTTCAGCGCCGTCCGGCACAGCGCCCGCTTCCATTGTGCATCCAGCTCATCCGTCGCCGTGATGCCTGCTTTTGAATGCACCGCGCAGGTACCCAAAAATGCCCAGTCCGCCCGCACGCCGGCCAGGGCATTCAGCGCCGCCTCACCAACGAAATGCCGACGCGTCGAGTCCCACAATCCGCCGGTCAACAGCAACGTCACCGAACGGTCGTCGACGAACAGCTGCGCCACATCCAGCGAATTGGTGATGACCGTGATCGGCCGCACCGTCAGCGCCTTTGCCACCGCCAGCGGGGTCGACCCCGCGTCCAGCAACACCGTCTGCCCCGGTTCGACCAGGGTCGCCGCCAGTTTGCCGATGCCGGTCTTCACATCGCCAAACAGTTGGGACCGGGCCTGCCAGGTCATGTGCGGGGTATCCAGCGCCACGGCGCCGCCGTGCGTCTTCTGCAGGAAGCCATCCGCGGCCAGCGCCCGCAGATCGCGGCGCACGGTGTCCTCCGACACGCCATAGCGGCCGGCCAGATCGGTCACCGCCACACGCCCGGCGGACTGGAGTTCGGTCAGGATGCGCTGCCGTCGCTCTTCGGTAAACATGCCTGAAGTGTAACAACTCCGTGCGGAGCTCGCACAATCCAATGCACGAATATGCACGTTATTGCATTTTTATGCCGATATATGCGACCATGCACGCATCCCCCATTGCCGATTCCAACACCATGCGTCTCGAACATGTCGCCCTATGGGTCCGCGACCTGGATGCCATGAAAACTTTCTACTGCCGGTATTTCAACGCCAGCGCGGGTGACCGGTACCACAATCCGCGCACCGGGTTTTCATCGTATTTCCTGCTGTTCGAAAATGGCGCACGGCTGGAGCTGATGCACCGTGGAGAAGCTGCAAACGACAGTCAGGCCGAACCAGGTCCGCTCGGCCTGCATCATCTGGCCATCGGCACCGGGCTCGCTGCCCGTGTGGATGACCTGACCACCGAGCTAGCCGAAGCCGGCTGCCCGGTGGTGTCCGGCCCCCGGCTGACCGGCGATGGATACTACGAAAGCGTGGTACTCGACCCGGAAGGCAACCGTTTAGAAATCACCATTTGAGCACCCCACCCATCCGACCCGGCCCCGTCACCGCCGGAGGAGAGACAAATGATTCCCGCCATCGACCTGCTTGGTTTCGTGGCCGCCACCTTCACCACCAGCGCCTTCCTGCCGCAAGCGCTCAAGGTCTGGCGCAGCCGCTCCACTGACGACATTTCGCTGGGGATGTACCTGATCCTGACGACGGGCATTGCGCTGTGGCTGACGTACGGGGTACTGCTGGATGCATGGCCGATCATCATCGCCAACGGGCTCACCCTGTTGCTGGCCGGATCAATACTGCTGATGAAGTGGCATTTCAGCCGCCGCCGCTGAGCGGGCCGCTGCGAAACAAGCAGACTAAGTCGTCTCCACCGCAGCAGGTGACCGGGCCGCACCCGGTACATCCTCTACATCGCGATACACATGCTCGCGATTGAAGGGGTATGGAAGGTTTCCATCCTCTAGCGGCTTGCCCGCCAGTACCTGGAACAACGACAGCCATCCCCGCGAAAACGCCATCGCGGAACCCGCCATGTAGATCCGCCAAATCCGATACTTCTGTTCCCCGATCAAGCTGCGCGCCCGCTCGGAATGCGCCTCCAGCCGGTCCACCCAGTGCCACAACGTCCGGGCATAGTGAGGCCGCAGCGATTCGGCATCCACGCACTCCAGCCCCGCCACGGAAGCCGACTCCATCACCCGCGATACATGGACCAGTTCACCGCCTGGGAAAACATAGCGCTCGATGAACTCGCTCACGTCGCTCCCCAGGCCCACCGTATCCAGGCCGGACGACGTGATCCCGTGATTCATCACCAGCCCGCCGGGTTTCAGTAACCGGTTGATCTTCTGGAAATAGCGCCCCAGATTGTGTTTGCCGACATGCTCGAACATGCCAACCGACGCGATCTTGTCGAAAAGCGCATCTTCCGGCACATCCCGGTAATCCATCAGGTGGACGCTGACCTGCTCTTCCAGCCCCAGCCGTCGTACCTCGGCCAGCACATGCTCGTACTGATCCTCCGATAGAGTGATCCCCGTCGCCTGCACCCCGTAGCGTTGCGCGGCCCACAGGATCAGCCCGCCCCAGCCGCAACCGATATCCAGCAATCGCTCGCCCTGCCTCAGCATGAGCTTGCGGCAGATCAGGTCCAGCTTCTGCTCCTGGGCCTGGTCGAGACTGTCGTCGGGTCGCCGGAAATACGCGCAGGAATACACCCGCCGGGCATCCAGCCAGAGTCCGTAAAATTCGTTGGAAACGTCGTAGTGATGATTGATGTTGCGGCGGTCGGCGGGCTTGGTGTGCTTGAGCCAAGCCAAGGCGGAGCTACCCTTGCGGTCGACCATGCGATGGCCTGCCGCCAGGTCGGACGCGACCGCCATCACGTCGCGCAACGTGCCGTGCAGATCGGCATCACCCTCGACATAGGCCCGTGCCAGGCGGCCAAGTGTCGGATGCGCCAGTGCCTTGAGCGCCTGCGGCTTGTTCAACCGCAGCGTGACTTTTGGGTCCGGCCCCAGCTCGAAGCGACGACCATCCCAAAGCTCCAGCGCCAGCGACAAGGGCCGCAACTTCAGCCGCGCCAGCGCATGTTCCAGCAACTTGTGATGCAGCATGCCTCCCTCCCTAACCGGTTCGAAGACTGCTTCTCAGAGCCTGCCAGACTGCCTTTGGTTCTGCTGCCTGTACCCGCGTTTCCGACACTGACGACGTCTGCCTGGAAACCGAGGGGGTTGATCAAACGACAAACCAGGCCCTTCAAGACGAGCCTCTAACCCCATTGTTGGCAGGTTTTCCGCCCTTTCGCCAAAGACGGATAGCAAATCCTAGCAGAGCCCACGCGCATGACGAAAGGGTTGCCAAAAATGAAAAAGCCGCGAGGAAACCCGTCGCGGCTTTGTCTGGCAGCGGTTTACCCGCCACTCACTTAACGTCTGAACAGATAGATAGCCCAACCCATCATGATGGCCAGCTCCTTTCGATTTCGGCATCACGTACCGGGGATCACCCAGCCGTTTAGCTGTACGCGGCCGGTTGCAACCCTTGCCTCATTTTTCAATGACAACCACCGGCCACTGCGCAGACAGCACAACACGCTCCGTTCCGGCCCGTCGCGCCACCGTTGGCACAACGCTCGGCGTTACTGTTCGTAACGCTTTCATTCTACACATTTTTTGCATTGCAGCAAATGCCGTCAGCAAGCCAGAATCTGACCGATCATAAAAAAACGCCAGCCCAAAGGCTGGCGTCAAGATGAGTGATCGAAAATGGACTACAGGTACCGCTTAGAAGTCGTGG
The DNA here is from genome assembly GCA_966211475.1 of uncultured Neisseriales bacterium. Classification (GTDB taxonomy): domain Bacteria; phylum Pseudomonadota; class Gammaproteobacteria; order Burkholderiales; family Leeiaceae; genus Leeia. The sequence goes on along the minus strand of CBIHQA010000166.1, from coordinate 431 downwards.
TGCATGCCGATGAACAGGTCACGGCTGGCGCTGGTACCAGTGGTCTTGATGCGACGGTACTCTGCCAGCAACGCGGTCCGCTTGGACAGGTCGTAGCTCACACCCAGACCGTATTCGTTGCGCTTCACACCATCAACATTGCCATCGTTCTTGGTACGGATCGCCAGGGCACGGAAGGCGAATTTGCCCGGCTTGTATTCACCGTACAGACCCAGGCTCTTCTGAGTCGGGCTGCTGTCGTACTTGAAGCTGTCGTATTCAGCAGAGACAGTTAGGCCGTCCATCGGAGACACCTTACCCGCCAAGACCCAGTCCTTATTACCGGTATGCGCAGTGGAAGACAATTTCTGAGACGCATAGGCGGCATGTACGCCCCAGCTTTCAGCTTCATAGGTCCCGGCGATCGCACAGGCATCCGTCGCCTTGGTGGT
>CBIHQA010000165.1:0-7635 GCA_966211475.1 uncultured Neisseriales bacterium | reverse complement strand
TGGCGGCCAAGGGGGTCCCGTCGCGGAAGTATTGATGCATGGCTCCCCGCCCCCTGGTGGGGGAGGGGCTGAGGGACAGGGGGGAGTCTCTCCGGACGAATCCCCCCTCTCCCCAACCCTCTCCCACCAGGGGAGAGGGAGCGTCTCTCTGTGGTGGCATCGGCGAATTCACCCGGTGGATCCATCCAGGGAGAGCCAAGCCTCCCCGCGTAGCGAGACCACCATGACCACACCCTCCCCCCTGCTGGAGGCCACCGGACTCACCAAGGCCTTCCCCGGCGTGAAGGCGCTGACCGGTGTCGACTTCCGTCTGTTCCCCGGCGAGGTCCATGCGCTGATGGGCCAGAACGGCGCCGGCAAGTCCACGCTGATCAAGGTGCTGACCGGCGTGCATCCGCCCGATCGCGGCGAGATCAGCCTGGCTGGCCAGGCCATTCACCCGGAAACCCCGCTGGATGCGGTGCGCCTGGGCATCAGCACCGTGTACCAAGAAGTGAACCTCTGCCCCAACCTGTCGGTGGCGGAGAACATTTTCATCGGTCGCTTCCCCATGCGGGGCGGCCGCATCGACTGGCGCACCCTCAACCGGCAGGCCGAGGCCGAACTGGCCGAGCTGAAGTTGCGCATCGACGTCACCCGGCCGCTGGCCGACTACCCGGTGGCGGTGCAGCAGATGGTGGCCATCGCCCGCGCCATGACCACCGACGCCCAGGTGCTGATCCTGGACGAACCGACCTCCAGTCTGGATGCCGGCGAGGTCGCGCAGTTGTTCGATGCGCTGCGCTGCCTCAAGGACAAGGGCGTGGCGATCCTGTTCGTCACCCACTTCCTGGAACAGGTCTACGCGATCTCCGACCGCATCACCGTGCTGCGCAATGGCGAGCTGGTGGGCGAATACCTGGCCCGCGAGCTGCCGCAACTGGCACTGGTCAGCAAGATGGTCGGCCGCGACATCGACAGCACCGAATTCAGCCGCTCCTCCGATGCCGACCGCAGCGGCGAACGCGCCGCACCTTTCCTGGCGGCACGCGGCGTCGGCAAGCGCGGCACGGTGCAGCCGGTCGACCTCGACATCCGGCCCGGCGAAGTGCTGGGCCTGTCAGGCCTGCTCGGCTCCGGCCGCACCGAAACCGCCCGCCTGCTGTTCGGCGTAGACCGCAGCGACAGCGGCGAGATGCAAGTGGACGGCCGAACTGCCCGCTTCGCCTCGCCACGCGATGCGGTCCGGCATGGCATCGGCTTCTGCCCCGAGGACCGCAAGACCGAGGGCATTGTCGCCGAGCTATCGATTCGCGAGAACATCGTGCTGGCGCTGCAGGCCAAGCGCGGCCTGTTCCGCTTCCTCACCCGCCGCAAGCAGGCGGAGATCGCCGACCGCTACATCGCGCAGCTCGGCATCCGTACGCCGGACGCGGAAAAGCCCATCGGCCAGCTCTCCGGCGGCAACCAGCAAAAGGCGCTGCTCGCCCGCTGGCTGGCCACCGACCCGAAGATGCTGATCCTCGACGAACCCACCCGCGGCATCGACATCGCCGCCAAGCTGGAGATCATGGAACAGGTGCTGACGCTGTGCCGCAAGGGACTGGCGATCCTGTTCATCTCGTCGGAAACCGAGGAAGTGGTGCGCGTCAGCCACCGCATCGCGGTGATGCGCGACCGCTGCAAGGTGGGCGAATTGGAAGCGGCAGAGGCGGACGAGCAGGCGGTGTTGCGGGTGATTGCGGGGGGATGAGACATGAATCAGACCTACGCCGTGAGCGCTGACAAAGAACGCGCGAGAGACCTCCTCCTCTCCCCAACCCTCTCCCACCAGGGGAGAGGGAGCAAATCGCCGCTGTATCGCACCTCACCAGCAAAAGCCCCTCGCCCCTTGTGGGAGAGGGGTTGGGGAGAGGGGGTCGCAACCTCGCCCTCCCCCATGGAGACCTACACCCCATGAGTAACCTGAAAAGCTTCACCCACCACCGCCTCTTCTACCCCCTGCTCACTCTGGCACTGCTGCTGGGGGTGAACCTCTACTTCAACCACGCCTTCTTCCACATCGAGATCAAGGACGGCCACCTCTATGGCAGCATGATCGACATCCTCAACCGGGCCGCGCCGCTGATGCTGGTGGCGCTGGGCATGACGCTGGTGATTGCTACCCGCGGCATCGACATTTCGGTCGGTGCGGTGGTGGCCATCTCCGGCGCGGTCGCCGCCACGCTGATCGGTGGCACGCTGGTGATCCAGAACGGCCTGCCGGTCTATGTGACCAAGGTGCCGATGGCGATCGCCATCCTCGCCGCGCTGGGCATCGCTCTGCTGTGCGGGCTGTGGAACGGCCTGCTGGTGGCCGGGGTCGGCATGCAGCCGATCATCGCCACGCTGATCCTGATGGTGGCCGGCCGTGGCGTGGCGCAGCTGCTGACCGGTGGGCAGATCATCACCATCTACTACCAGCCGTTCTTCTTCGTGGGCAACGGCTATCTAATGGGGCTGCCGTTCTCGCTGTTCATCGTGGCGGCGGTGTTCGGGTTGCTGCTGTGGCTGACCACCCGCACCGCGCTGGGGCTGTTCATCCAGTCGGTGGGCATCAACCCGGTGGCGGCACGCTTCGCCGGGCTCAACGCGCGCGGCATCCTGTTCTGGGTGTATGGCTTCTGCGGCGTGGCGGCGGGCATCGCCGGGCTGATCGTCAGCTCCAACGTGAAGAGCGCGGATGGTAACAATGCCGGCCTGCTGCTGGAACTGGACGCGATCCTGGCCGTGACGCTGGGCGGCACCTCGCTCGGCGGCGGCCGCTTCAGCCTGGTCGGCAGCCTGATCGGCGCGCTGATCATTCAGACGCTGACCTACGCGATCTACTCCATCGGCGTGCCGCCGGAAGTGAACCTGGTGGTGAAGGCTGCCGTGGTGTTCGCCGTCTGCCTGCTGCAATCCGAACCCTTCCGTGCCTGGGTGTTCCGTCCCCGGCTGACTCAGGAGGCCGAATGATTCCCTTCAAGCTTTCGCAGCGCACTCTGCCGCTGCTGGTGACGGTGGCGCTGTTCCTGCTGATGTTCGGCGCAGGGTCGGTCAGCTACACCGGCTTCTTCAGCCTGCAGGTGTTTCTCAACCTGTTCATCGACAATGCCTTTTTGATCATTGTCGCCATCGGCATGACCTTCGTGATTGTCTCCGGTGGCATCGATCTGTCGGTGGGCTCGGTGATCGCGCTGACCACCATGGTGTCGGCCGCACTGATCGAGCATCACCATTGGTCCGCCTGGCAGGTGATCCCGTTGGTGCTCGCCATGGGCGCCGGCCTGGGGCTGCTGATGGGCACGCTGATCCAGGTGTTCAAGCTGCAGCCCTTCATCGTCACCCTGGGCGGCATGTTCCTGGCGCGCGGGCTGTGCTACCTGATCAGCATCGACGCCATCACCATCACCGACCCGACCTACACCGCGATCTCGCAATACAAGATCTCGATGGGGGGAGAGAACTTCGTCTCCATCAGCGTGGTGATCGCGCTGGTCACGCTGGCGGTGGCGATGTTCCTGGCGCACTTCACCGCCTTCGGCCGCACGGTGTACGCGATCGGCGGCAACGAGCGTTCCGCGCTGCTGATGGGCCTGCCGGTGGGCCGCACCAAGATCCTGGTCTACACGCTGAGCGGCTTCTGCTCGGCACTGGCCGGCGTGGTGTTCACCTTCTACATGCTGTCCGGCTATGGGCTGCACGCGCAGGGGATGGAGCTGGACGCCATCGCCGCCACCGTGATCGGCGGCACGTTGCTGACCGGCGGCGCCGGTTACGTGCTGGGCACGGTGTTCGGCGTGCTCATCCTCGGCGTGATCCAGACGCTGATCACCTTTGACGGCACGCTCAGCTCCTGGTGGACCAAGATCGCCATCGGTGCGCTGCTGTGCATCTTCTGCCTGCTGCAGCGCGGGCTGGAACGCGGCAAGGGTGAACGGCGCAAGGCAACGCCACCCGCCCGGCCCGCCTCCCCGAAGCTGGTTGGCGAAGCGGTGACCAGTCCGCCGATGTAATGCCCCGTAGCCCGGATACAGCGCAGCGGAATCCGGGCTACCCAACGCACCTTCGAAGGACCTGACGTGACCGCCTCCCTGCCCGACCTGTTGACGTTGAGCGCCGACGACCTGGTGCTGGAAATCGCCCCGGACGTCGGCGGCTCCTTCTCCGCCCTGTTCAGCCTGACCGACGGCCCCCGCCACGACTGGCTGCGCCCCGCCAGCCTTGACGCCTTGCGGGAACGCGACCCGACCGGGATGGCCAGCTTCCCGCTGGTGCCGTACTGCAACCGGCTGCGCAACGGCCGGTTCCACTTCGACGGCGTGCAGGTGAACCTGCCACGCAACACGCCTACCTCCGCCCATCCTTTGCACGGCACCGGCTGGCTGGCGCCCTGGCAAGTGCTGGCGAGCGACAGCCGGCAGGCGATCCTGGAGTTCACCTACCCGGGCGGCGATTGGCCGTTTCCCTTCGTGGCCCAGCAGGACATCCAGTTGGCCCCGGACCGGGTGACGGTGCGGATGAGCGTGCGCAACACCGGCAACCGGCCGATGCCGCTCGGCTTCGGCCACCATCCTTATTTTCCGCATCGGCCGGGGACGGTGGTGCAGACCGAAGTCAGCCACATCTGGGCGGGCGACCATGAGGTGATGCCGACCGGGCTGGAGCAGCCGCCGTTCCTGACGACGCTGCGCGAAGGGGCGCTGCTGGCCGACCTGGTGCTGGACAACAACTTTGTCGGCTGGTCACGGCGTGCAACGGTTCGCTGGCCGGACCGCGGTACGGCGGTGACGATGACGTCGGAGGCGCCATTTGATTACTTCGTGCTGTATTCCCCGGCGGGGAAGGATCATTTCTGCATGGAGCCGGTGAGCAATTGCACGGATTGGTTGAACCTGGAGGGGTATCCGCAGGCGGTGCTGGGCGGGCAGGTGCTGGCACCGGGGGAGACGGTGACGGGTGGGTTTGAGTTGCGGTTGGAGGGGGCTCCTCCTGCGGCGTAAGCGAAGGCGACTGTATTCGTAGGAGCGGGCCCAGCCCGCGCCCCAAGTTTCTTAGTGGGGCCCGTGGTAGGGGGCCTGGCCCGCTCCTACAGAAACACGTTTTCTCCCTAAGGGGTTGTCACTCGATCATTACCCCTCACCCCAACCCCTCTCCCACAAGGGGCGAGGGGCTCTGTTGGAGGTACAAGAAGCGACAGAATCCTGATAGCAGCCTTCTGCTCTGCGGTACCTCGAAGAACCCATCGTTGCATTCCACAAGCCCCTCGCCCCTTGTGGGAGACCCCCAGAATTCTTACCGGCTTGCCGGTTAGAATCTGCGGGCACACCGTGGTGGGTTGGGGTGAGGGGTGATGATCATCCAACTACCCATCAGGGAAAAACCCTACCCCACCAATCTCCCCAACGCCTCCCCAAACGTCGCTACCAACCGATCCACCTCCGCCTCCGTCGTCTGCGGGCACACCAGGATCATGTTGTGGAACGGCGTAATCAGCAGCCCCCGGTTGAGCAAGTAGAGGTGCAGCGTCTGCTCCAGCTCCGCATCCAGGATTCCCTCCGCCTCGGTCCCATTGCGCGGCGGCGTCGGGGTGAACTGGAACTCCGTCCGCGCCCCGACCTGCGTCACGCACCACGGCAAGCCATGCTGGGCAATCGCCTCCCGCAGCCCCCCCGCCAGCCGCTCGGCCAAGCCGAACATGTGCGCGTAGGCCTCTTCCGTCATCACCTCCGACAGGGTGGCGCGCATTGCCGCCATCGCCAGCATATTCGCCGTCAGCGTGGTGCCGATGCCGGAATGCCCCGGTGGCGCATTGCGCTTGGCCTGCTGCGCCCGGTCGGCAATGTCGGCCGAAAAACCGTACACCGCGCACGGCACCCCGCCGCCGACCGGCTTGCCTAGCACGAACAGGTCCGGCGTCAGACCGTAGCGGCGGGTATAGCCGCCCGGGCCGGTGCTGATGGTGTGGGTTTCGTCGATGGCGAGCAGCGTGCCGTGCTTGCGAATGATCTTCTGCGCGGCCTCCCAGTAACCGGGCTGCGGCAGCACCATGCCGATATTGGTCATCGCCGGTTCGGCCAGCACGCAGGCGACATCGCCGTCGCGCAGCGCGTCTTCCAGCGCCTCCAGGTCGTTGAACTCGATCACCTTCGTGTGCTGGGTCAGGTCGTATACCTGGCCCAGCAGGCTGTCGCGCTGGGTCGGTTTACCGGCTTGTAGGTCGACAAACACGTCGTCCACCGTGCCGTGGTAGCAACCGTTGAAGATCAGGATCTTGCTGCGCCCCGTGGCGGCGCGTGCCCAGCGGATCACGAAGCGGTTGGCGTCGCTCGCGGTCATCGCAAACTGCCAGAACGGCAGGCCGAAGCGCCGCGCCAGTTCCTTCGACACCCACACCGCGTCCTCGGACGGCAGCATGGTGGTGAAGCCGCGCCGTACCTGCTCGCACAGGGCGTCGGCGACCGGCCCCGGCGCATGGCCGAACATGGCGCCGGTGTCGCCCAGGCAGAAGTCCACGTATTCATGGCCGTCGACGTCGGTGAAGTGGGCACCCTGCGCGGCATCGACATACAGCGAGAACGGGGTGGACCAGTCGTTCATCCAGTGCAGCGGCACGCCGAACAGCAGGTGTTCGCTGGCCTGGGCAGACAGGGCGCGGGAGCGCGGCATGCGCTCGGCAAAGGCGGCGCGCTCCTGGTCAAACAGGGCACGGGCACGTTGGCGGTCGATTCCAGTGGGGTGGGTCATGGTGGTCTCGTCGATGAGTCTGTCGCCGGTCGGGTCGAATCGTAGGTTGGGTTGAGCGGAGCGAAGCCCAACAGCGATGCCTGCTCAACCTGGATTTGTTGAGCTTCGGCCCTGAGCCTGTCGAAGGGCTCAACCCAACCTACGAGAAGTGCGGGAGCCTGCCGCGCTCGTGGTTACACGTGCAGCTGCAAATGTTCGCGTTCCCAGGCTGTGATGCCGCGGTTGAAGGTCTCGACCTCTTTGCGCTTCACGTCACAGAACGCCTGCACGAAGTCATCGCCCAGCACCTCGGCCAGCGGGCCGCATTCCTGCATGCCGACCAGCGCTTCCTCCAGGTTGCGCGGCAGTTCGTAATCCAGGCTGTAGGCGCTCTCGGACATCGGGTCGGAGGCCTTCACCTCTTCCACCATGCCCAGGTAGCCGCAGGCCAGCGTCGCCGCCATCGCCAGGTAGGGGTTCACGTCCACGCCCGGCACGCGGTTTTCCAGCCTGCGGCCGGCCGGGCCGGAGTTCGGCACGCGGATGCCGCAGGTGCGGTTGTCGTAGCCCCAGCGCACGTTGATCGGCGCGGCGCTGTCGCGCGACAGGCGCCGGTAGGAGTTCACGAACGGCGCCAGCATCGGCATGGCCGCCGGCAGGTAGCGTTGCAGGCCGCCGATGTAGTGGAAGAAGGCCGGCGTCGCCTTGCCGTCCGCGCCGGAAAAGATGTTGCCACCGTCTTCGCGGCGCACGATGCTCTGATGGATGTGCATCGCGCTGCCCGGCTCGTTCTCCATCGGCTTGGCCATGAAGGTGGCGAAGATGTTGTGGCGGTAGGCCGTCTCCCGCGCCGCACGCTTGAACAGGAACACCCGGTCGGCCAGCTCCAGCGGTTCGCCGTGCGTGAAG
>CBIHQA010000164.1:0-7649 GCA_966211475.1 uncultured Neisseriales bacterium | reverse complement strand
CCGAACCAATAGTCGATGTCGCAGCCAGGCTGGCTGCTGCGCGACAACACCACCACCTTGCTGGTGCTGGAAATTCCCGTGCCCAACCCGTCGATCTGCTTGCCGTAGCCATCCGGACTGCCGACGGCACGAACCAGCAGCCGCTTGCGCAGCGTCGGGTCCTTCGGCAGGTCATCCTCGCGGAAGAACACGCCTTTGCTGGTGCCGCCGCGCATGTAGACCGCGGGGATTCGGAAGAGGGGCATGGCCTGGCTCCTGTATACAGACAGGCATCTTAAGCAGCAACGCTTTACCATTTTTCAGCGGCTGCGTGGCGTCGGGCAAAGCCCGACTGATTCGGACATCGAAGAAGTATCGCTGCTTCTCTGATTCCATCCCACCCCCTCCCCCCGCCCGACGGCGGGGAGCCTCGCTGCGCGAGTCGGGCGATGCCAAAATGGTTTGCTAGGTTTATGTACGCGGCCTCCGTTGCCGGGGGCTGCGGGCCTTATGCCAGCCCGATCACCACCCGCTTGTTCTGGCGGCCCTTGCTTTCCATCTTCAGCACACTGACCGTGCCGATCTCGCCAGTACGGGCCACGTGGGTGCCGCCACAGGGCTGCAAGTCGACGCCGGGGATGTCGATCAGCCGAATCTGCCCGAAGCCCATCGGCGGCTGCACCGACATGGTCTTCACCAGCTCCGGCTTCGCCAACAGCTCTTCATCGGTGATCCACCAGTGCCGTACCGGATGATCGGCGGCGACCAGGGCGTTGAGGCGCGCTTCGATTTCTTCCTTCGGCAGCACGTCGGATTCCAGCGCAAAATCCAGCCGCGCCTTCTGTTCGTCGATGTTGCCGCCGGTGACCGGGTAGGGCAGCACCACCGATAGCAGATGCAATGCCGTGTGCAGCCGCATGAAACGATGGCGGTGCTCCCAGTCGATGCGTGCTGTTACCGTGTCGCCGACCGCCAACGCCGGCGCATCCGGCGCAGGGATGTGGCGGATATCGTCCGGCGTCTCGCCCTTGCGGGTCTCCACGATGCGCACTTCCCGGCCGTCCGCCGTCACCAGCACGCCGGTATCGCCCGGCTGGCCGCCGGACAGCGCATAGAACACCGTGTCGGACAACCGGATGCCGTCTTCGGCGACCGCCGTCACCGTGGCGGTGCATTCGGTCTGGTAAGCGTCATCGCGGAACAGCAGCTTGGTATTGGGCATGGAACATCCTCGATGATGGTATGGGAGAAACCGGCAGATACCTCAATGCGCCGACCGGGTTACGCGCTGGTACAGCAGCCAGGCTGTAAAGGCCACCGCCACCTGGACCGCCGCGCCGATCGCCAGATGCAAGGGCGAATCGAACAGTAGCGGCGCCAGCACGCCAGCCACCACCGCCCCGATCCCCACCTGGATACAGGCTTGCAGCGACGACACCAACCCCCGCCGCTGCGGATACAAATCGAGCGCAATCAGCGTCAGGCTGGCCGCCGCCAAGGACATGCCCAGCGTGTGCAGCGCGATCGGCGCAATGCTCCACGGTAGCGCGGCGGGCCAGAAGCTGTGATAGGTCAGGTTGAAGGCCTGGGCGACGAACATCGCGCCATATCCCAGGTAGACCGTCCGCGTCGGCGTCAGTTTGCCGGCCAGCCGGCCCGACAGCCAGCCGCCGAGGAAGATGCCGGTCACCGCCGGCACGAACAGGTAACCGAACTGCGTCGCCGACAAGCCCAGATGCCGGGTCAGGAACACCGGCGCCGACGAGATATAAAGAAACAGTGCGCTGAAATTCAGCGACACCGCGATCACCACACATAGAAAAGCCGGCTGCCGAATCAGCTCTCCGTAACTACGGGCCAGCGCATGCGGCGCCAGGCTCTGCCGCTGATGATGCGGCAGCGTCTCCGGCAACCAGCGCAGACAGGCCGCCAGCAGCAGGACAGCCAGCACGCCGACGAACAGGAAGATCGAATGCCAGCCGAAGGTGGCATGCAGCCACCCGCCCAGAATGGGGGCAACGCCCGGCGCCAGTGAGAACAGCATGGTCACCTGCGACAGCATCTTCTGGGCTTCCGCGCCGTGGAACCGATCGCGGATGATCGCCCGCCCGACCGACAGTCCCGCCCCTGCCGACAAGCCCTGCAGCACGCGGAAGGCCAGCAGGTACTCGATCCGATAGCTTGCCGCGCAACCGAGCGTCGCCATCGCGAACACGAACAGCGAGGCGAGAATTACTCTACGCCTCCCGATCGCATCCGAGATCGACCCATGCCACAGCATCATCGCGCTGTACGACAGCATGTAGGCGGTCAGCGTCTGCTGCATCTCGATCGGCGACGCATTCAGGCTCTGGCCGATCTCCTGGAAGGCCGGCAGATAGGTATCGATCGAAAAGGGGCCGAGCATGGCGAGTGCGGCCAGCAGCATCGCCAGGGGCCAGGAGCGTTGGGCAGTCATCGGGAAAACGGAAAGGAAGGTCTGAATATTGAATACGCTAACAGCCGTCCCCGGCCGCTGGGCAGATACAGTTGCTATGCGTGCCCGCCGGTACAGGTTGGTTGCGAACGGGGAGGGGGCGTCTTGATGCGGGTTTTGCGGGCCGCACGCTTACCCGTTGTCCACCGGTCGATATGCCTAGTAGCAAACGCGGCCACCCTGACATAATTTAGAGGATTCACTTTGAACCGGGAGACTCCCATGCCGCGCATCATTACCTTTGGCGCCCCTCGCCCCGATCCGGCATTCGACCGCCCGGCGCCGGAGCGCCTGCTGGCCGGCAACCCACAACGCACCACCTGGGAATACTTCATCAACGCCAGCGGCGAACTCTCCGCCGGCATCTGGTCCTGTGAGCCAGGACACTGGCGCATCCGCTTCGCCCCCAACAAGGACGAGTTCTTCTGCGTGATCGAAGGCCGCATCCGGCTCCACGAAGACGACGGCCACGTCGTCGAAATCGGTCCGGGTGGGGCGGCAGTGATTCCCGGCGGCTTTTCCGGCAGCTTCCAGGTGGTCGAGTCGGTGAAGAAGTACTACGTCGTGCTGGAACGCGAGGCGGAATTCACCTCCGCCCGCTAGCCGCACCTGTGCGAGGCGGTGTTTTCCGCATGCTTCTGAGACGGCCTTAATTGTCCTCTTCTGTGTTGTCAGGCATGACAGGCGGCTTTCACGCTGCCTGTTGCACTGACGCAACCTGTCACATTCCCTTCATGCTGCTGTAGGACTCGCTTGCTACATTGCGCCCCGCTGTGACGCAGCGACCGCCAAGGCGTGTCGGCCGCAAGCGATGCTTTTTCGGCATTTCTTGTCGCCAGCCGGCGATTGATACGCTGGTTCGTCGACGCACCGGATGAGGTGGGTCGGCGCTGTTTCCGCGTCGCACATCGCCAGGCCAATTCGCTAGGCCGATTTCTACAGAACGACATTCAGGGAAGAAAAACACATGCGCAAGCATCACATTGCACTCGCCATCGCTGCCGCCCTGGCGGGCGTGGCTCACGCCGACAGCGGCAACGTCACTATCAAGGGTGATCTGCGCGTTGGCGTGCAGTTCTCCAACGACCAGGCCTCGTTCTACGAAAAGAAGAACAGCAGCGCGGCCACCGCCGCCCGCCAGACCGCCGTCGACGGCCGCGGCAACATCTACTTCGGCGGTGCCGAAGACCTGGGCAATGGCAACAGCGCGATCTTCCAGATCGGCTCCCGCTTCTCCACCGACGGCTCCGGCGTGGACGAATTCGGTACGTCGCGCGACGGCACCTTTGGCAACCGCAACACCTGGGTTGGCCTGAAGGGCGGCTGGGGTACCCTGCGTCTGGGCAAGGGCGAAGACAACTACGGCGACGGCAAGTACGACAAGCTGACGGTGTGGGGCGACACCCCGCTGATCGGTTCTCATGCCAAGCGCCACAGCGACAGCAACATGGTCCGCTACGACCTGCCGGCGCTGGGCCAATTCTCCGGTTCGCTGCAGTACAAGGCCGGTGAAGACAAAACCACCACCACCAAGGCCAACGATGCTTACCTGTTCCGTGGCGACTACAACGCCGACAACTGGGACGTGGGCTTCGGCTACGAAGGCGGCCGCAAGGGCGGCGACAAGCTCGCCAACTACATCCTGGCTGCGGACCTGAAGTTCGATGCCTTCCAGGCTGGCGTGGAATACTCCAGCAACAAGGACAAGACCACCGACGGCGTTGGCAAGACCACCGGCCTGTACCTGAACTACACCATGGACAAGTGGAACTTCGCTGCCCAGTACTACAAGCAGAAGGTCACCGCCGGTTCGTCCGCTTCCATCAAGTTCGACCTCCTCGGCACCAGCAACGGCCTGACCGTTCCGGCCGGTACCTCGGTGAAGGCCAAGACCTTCGCCTTGGGCGCGGGCTACGCGCTGTCCAAGCGTACCAAGGTGTTCGGCGAATACTGGCAAGGCAAGCTGGAAAACACCAAGAAGGCCCGCGTCTTCGAAATCGGTGTGAAGCACTCCTTCTAAGTCGCACCGCTTCACCGATAACACCGTTTGTACTTGGCCGCCCTCCGGGGCGACCTCAGATTGCTGACAAACCGCGATGGCCCGCTTGCGGGTCATCTTCAAGCCTGGCTCCCGCCGGAGGGCGGGAGTCGGAGGGTGGGAAAGTCTCAGCAAGGCTGCGGATGGGTCGCTGTCCGCCAATCCAGCAAAGCTTGCTTTGCGCCCTTCTGCTGATTTGCTTCCCACCTTTTGTCAGCAGCCTGTGGCCGCCCTCCGGGGCGGCCTTTTTCGTTTCCCCTATCGACGGATGGCCGAATCCCCCATTTACCGTCTACGCTTGGCAAGGCACCATATGCCGACTCGATGAACTGCAATTCAAGGAGGAAGCATGCTCAAGGAGTTCAAGGAATTCGCGATGCGCGGCAATGTCGTCGACCTCGCGGTCGGTGTGATCATTGGCGCCGCGTTCGGTGGCATCGTCAAATCCCTGGTCGACGACGTGATCATGCCGCCGATTGGCCTGCTGCTCGGCAACGTGGACTTCTCCAACCTGTTCCTGGTGCTCAAGGACGGTGCCAAGGCGGCTGCACCCTATGCGACGCTGAAGGAAGCCGTGGAGGCTGGCGCCGTGGTGATCAAGTACGGCGTGTTCGCCAACGCCGTGGTCAACTTCCTGATCGTCGCGTTCGCCGTGTTCCTGGTGGTCAAGCAACTCAACCGCCTGAAGAAGGAAGAGCCGGCTGCGCCCGCTGCGCCGGCCGAGCCGAGCGACGAAGTGAAGCTGTTGACCGAGATTCGCGACGCGCTCCGCAAGTAGGCGCGGCGGCACGGCGAGATTGATGCCCGACGGCCCGCTTGCGGGCCGTCATCGCATCCGCCTTTCCGCGGCGGCCAACATCGCCTCGCCACCGATATGTCGATGTGCTGCACCGCAAAAAAGATTTGATTCTGCAGGACATTTCCGGTACTGTGCCGGACTTCCGTGTGCCGGGCTGATCTAGCCGCATACGGAATAAGTTACATCGTACCCTGACTTCTTCCGCGGCTTGTGCCGCGTGCCGCGACATCAGGTCGGCCGCATCGGCGGCTTTCCCACCTGTCCCAGCGCCTTAAAGTTAGCGTCGATGTCGTGCGCTAGCGGTGCTGTCGATCTGTCCGGTTCGGTTTTTCCTCCCGGTTATCGCTTCCCGTTTCGTCTGTCTGTTCAGACCTCCGGGGCCTATGGGCTCTGCTTGCGCGTTTTCCTTTGTTTCTGTGCAAGGTAGACCATGACTGTTCTGTTTTCCGACTTCAACCTGGACGCCAACATCACCCGCGCGCTGACCGCCGCCGGTTTTGAGCAACCCACCCCGATCCAGGCTGAAGCCCTTCCCGTGCTGCTGGAAGGCCGTGACCTGATGGCGTCCGCCGCCACCGGTACCGGCAAGACTGCCGCCTTCCTGCTGCCGGCGCTGCATCGCATTGCCAGCACCCCGCGCCCCCGTGGTTATTTCGGCCCGCGCATGCTGGTGCTGGTCCCCACCCGTGAACTCGCTCAACAAGTGTCGGCCGCTGCCGAAAGCTTCGGTAAGAACCTGCAGCGCTTCACCGTCGTGACCCTGGTCGGCGGCGTGCCGTACCCGGTGCAGAACCGCCTGCTGGCCCGCCCGGTCGAAGTGGTGATTGCCACCCCGGGCCGCTTGCTGGACCACCTGTCCCGTGGCCGCCTGGACCTGTCCCAGCTGGAAGTGCTGGTGCTGGACGAAGCCGACCGCATGCTGGACATGGGCTTCATCGAAGACGTGCAGGCCATCGCCTCCGCCACCCCGAGCACCCGCCAGACCGCGCTGTTCTCTGCCACGCTTGACGGTGCCGTCGGCCGCCTGGCGCACGAACTGCTGACCGATCCGGCCCGCATCCAGCTGGCTGCCGCCGCCGCGCGCCGTGGCGAAATCACCGAAAAGCTGCACTTCACCGACGACCTGATGCACAAGGGCCGCATGCTCGACCACCTGCTGGCCGACGAAACCCTGCAACAGGCCATCATCTTCACCGCCACCAAGCTGGATGCCGATGACTTGGCCGCCCGCCTGGCGACCCAAGGTTTCATGGCCGCCGCCCTGCACGGCGACATGGCCCAGCGTGACCGCCAACGCACCATCAAGCAGATGCGCGAAGGCCGCGTGAAGCTGCTGGTGGCGACTGACGTGGCCGCCCGCGGTATCGACGTCGACGGCATCAGCCACGTCATCAACTTCGACCTGCCGAAGAACGCCGAAGACTACGTGCACCGTATCGGTCGTACTGGTCGTGCCGGCCGTTCCGGTACTGCCATCTCGCTGGTGTCGCCGGCCGAGCGTGGCCTGCTCAAGCGTATTGAGCGCTTCACCGGCCAACGCCTGGAAGCGACCGTGGTTGCGGGCCTCGAGCCGCGTGCTCGTCCGCAATCCTCCAAGCCGCGCTTCGGTGGTGGTGGCGGTGGCTACGGCGGCAACCGCAATGGCGGGTACGGTGGCAACCGTGGCTTTGGCGGCAACCGCGAAGGTGGCAGCCGTTTCGGCGGTAACCGCGAAGGTGGTTTCGGTGGCAACCGTGAAGGCGGCTTCGGCGGCGGTAACCGCGAGGGTGGCTTCGGTGGCAACCGTGAAGGCGGCGCCGGCGGGAATCGCGACGGTCGCTTCGGTGGCAACCGTGAGGGTGGCTTCGGCGGCAATCGCGAAGGCCGTTTCGGTGGCAACCGTGAAGGTGGCTTCGGCGGCAACCGTGAAGGCGGTTCCCGTGATGGCCAGCGTGGTGGTCGCCGCGACTGGCGCGACTAAGACGTCTACGCGGCGGACAGATCGGGGCCGATCTTCAGTTTGATGTCCTGACCCGCCGCGTCGTCTTCGCTATCATCCGCAGCGCGCCCTTTGGCGCGCTGTTTGTTTTTGTGCTGGCAACGATTGCCGGATTGACTGGAGTTTCCGATGCCCGCCACGCTGATCCTCAAGCCCGGCCGCGACAAGTCGTTGCGCAACCGTCATCCCTGGGTGTTTTCCGGTGCCGTGGCGCGGGTGGACGGCGACCCGTCGACGGGCGAGACGGTGGCGGTGCGGGCGGATGATCACACTTTCCTCGGTTGGGCCGCCTTCAGCCCGGCCTCGCAGATTCGCGCACGGGTATGGAGTTTCGACGAGCGGCAACCGGTCAACCGCGAGCTGCTGCAACGGAAGCTGA
>CBIHQA010000163.1:0-7650 GCA_966211475.1 uncultured Neisseriales bacterium | reverse complement strand
TCGATCAGGTTGATCTGATGGTCGCCCCAGAACACCGTGGTCGCCGCACTGTTGATGGTGATGCCGCGCGCCTGCTCCTGCGGATCGAAATCCATGGTGGCGGCGCCGTCATGCACCTCACCCAGCCGATGGTTCTCGCCGGTGTAATACAGGACGCGTTCGGAGAGCGTGGTCTTGCCAGCGTCCACGTGCGCGATGATGCCGATATTGCGAAGTTTTCTGGTTCCCATGGTGTAAGCACCCAAAAGACAAAACCCCTGTCAGGGGGCGCCTGCCAGGGGTTTGTCTGCCTGGCGGCGCAAAACGGGCCACCAGGACGCGGGTTACGCGTGTGGGGCCTATGCGGTGTCTTGCGGAAGGGTGCGGTGGAGCAGCGATACGCCCGCGCCGCACACCGCTACCGGGCCAAGGGACGGACGCAAGTCTCCGTTCCCCTGGCCGGTGCAAATGGTGGCGATCAGCTTGTCGTAGGTACGCATCGCGAACTCCTGGTTGAACAAAACAAAAACCCCGGTGGGCAAGCCAACCGGGGTTTTTAGTCTTTCGGCCCGGCAGGCAATCGCCTCCCGAGCAATATGCGTCAAGAGGCTAGGTAAAAATGGCGAGCGACACCCGTTCGCCTTGCGGCGTCACGGTGCTGCGTTTGAAATCACGGTATTGCTGGCGCATCTCGGCCTTGCCTCACAAATTGAGCCGCCACTCTAGCACTGCGGCATGATGGTTTTCAAGATGGGAATGACCAAGGGAATTTCAAGGGGAAAATAGCGCCATGGCAATCGACGCCGGTAATTCCCCTACCCTGTTTGTCGTGTAAATAGCGGTAACAGGGAAACCAATTGTGGCAATCACTTGTCTTTTCAACGCATGACTTTATATAGTGGAAGCAGCATTCTTCCCGTCACCACTGCAACCCACATTTCCCGAAGAGAGGACCACCATGGACCTGGCAAAGCTGAATTTCGACGCTCTAGTACAACTGAAATCGGACATCGAAACCGAACTGAAGCGCCGCAAAAAGCAGGAAACCAGCCAACTTGCCAGCCTGCTTTCCGAAAAGGCAGCCGCGCTTGGCGTATCAGTCGACGAAATTGTCGGGCTGCTTGGCAAGAAAGCCAATGCTAACAAGGGTAAGAAACTGCCGGCCAAGTTCGCCAACCCGAAGAATCCGGCGGAAACCTGGACTGGCAAAGGCCGCAAGCCGGGTTGGTTCGTTACCGCACTCTCCGGCGGTAAGACTGCGGATCAGTTGCTGATTAAGTAAGCGCGACCTGCTTCGAACAAAAAAAGCCACGCGGATTGCGTGGCTTTTTGTTTACCTGGATGTGCTGCAGGTACACCCTACGCACTGAATGTTTTGGCCGTCATCCATTTGGCTTCCGGTAATGCCTTCAATCAGGGAAGCAACCGTACCGCGCCCTTGTTTTCATCGTCGGCCAGCTCAATTCAAGTCTCGGTTTAGGCTGGTTTATTGCGTAACTTTATGCAGAATGTGTTGGAGGTTCTTTGCCGCGTGCCCTTCCCACTCCGCAAGCCTAGTTTCAGCGAATGCGCTTGGGCAAACTATTGCGCGCTAACGCCCGCTTCTTGCAGCCGGGACAGCATATTCAACACCAGCAGCTCGGTTGCCCGGGCGGCGGTGTCTGCCATGTGTTCGGTCAGTGAGTATGGGAAAACCGGTGCAGTCGAGTCGAAGGTTGCCAAGCCGCGGCGATTGAACAGCAGTTCCAGCAGCAAGTCGGGTTCGTCGCCGGGGTTTGGCAGTTCGAAGGTGATCCGCCCTGCCAGCTCGCCGCTTCGCCACACCAGGCCATAGCCGTAGGTCACGTCCCGTTGCAGTAGCCGAAGGCGGGGTGTGCCGTCCTCGCGCTTGTCGACCCGGACGAGGCCTCTGGCTGCGGATAGTTTCTCGTCAAAAGCGCCGCCGTCTACGAGAAAACGTTGCAGGAAGGCGTTTGCCAGCTCGCGCAATGCGTTTGACGACATCGCGGTTTGCTTCAGCAGGTCGTAGGTACTGCTGTTGGTCTCTAAGATGCGCGCACCCATGTCACCCTCCTGCCTTTGAGGATCGATGTCATGACAAACGGTCAGGAAATCTGAAATCCATTTAGCATGACAATGGATGCATAAGGCAATGCCTTCTGTCTGCCCCCGGTTTTCCGGCAGCGAGGGCGCGTCTGCCGGGAATGGTTTTCCTCAGATCGGCTGGAACAACTCTGTGAATAAGTGCGCTAGTCCGATGATCCGACGGCGAATTTTGCCGTTGCGCTAAAAGTAGTCAGACACCCTGTTTCGGGTGCTTTTGCACGGTGCCGACCCGGACGCCGAAGCCCCCTACTGGAACGCCACCTCGGCAAAGCTGCGCAGCTTGCGGCTGTGCAGCCGGTCCACCCCCTGATCCCGTAGCAGCTCCATCGCCCGGATGCCGATGCGCAGGTGCTGATCCACCCGGTCGCGGTAGAAGCGGTCGGCCATGCCGGGCAGTTTGATCTCGCCGTGCAGCGGCTTGTCGCTGACGCAGAGCAGCGTGCCGTAGGGCACCCGGAAGCGGAAGCCGTTGGCGGCGATGGTGGCGCTTTCCATGTCGAGCGCAACCGCCCTGCTCTGGCTGAATCGCCGTTGCGGGGCGTTGTCGGGTAGCAGTTCCCAGTTACGGTTGTCGGTGCTGGCGACGGTACCGGTGCGCATGATCCGCTTGAGGTCCGCGCCGCTGATTTGGGTTACCTCCGACACGGCAGCTTCCAGCGCAAGTTGGACTTCGGCGAGCGCCGGAATCGGCACCCACAGCGGCAGATCCTGGTCCAGCACGTGGTCTTCGCGGACATAGCCGTGGGCCAGCACATAGTCGCCCAGCTGCTGGGTCTGGCGCAGCCCGGCACAGTGGCCGAGCATGATCCAGGCGTGCGGGCGCAGCACGGCGATGTGGTCGGTGATGGTCTTGGCGTTAGCCGGGCCAACATCGATGTTGACCATGGTGATTCCGCTGCCGTCTTCGCGGATCAGGTGGTAAGCGGGCATCTGCGGCAGGCGCGGCGGGGCTTTGCCAAGAGCATCACCTGGTTGGACCGGCAGGCCTTTGCGGCGGGTGATGACATTGCCGGGTTCGACGAAGGCGGTGTATCCGCAGCCCGCGTCCTCCATGCTCTCCCGCCCCAACCGCACGAATTCGTCGATGTAGAACTGGTAGTTGGTGAACAGCACGTAGTTCTGGAAATGCTCCGGCGCGGTGCCGGTGTAGTGACGCAGGCGGTGCAGCGAGTAATCCACCCGTGGCGCGATGAACAGCGACAGCGGATGCGGCTCGCCGGAGGCCGGCTCGTGCGTGCCGTTGGCGATGCCGTCGTCCATGGCGGCGAGGTCTGGCAGGTCGAACCAGTCCCGCAGCAGGTTGCGGCGATCGACGCTGAGCGTGCCTTCGATGTGGTCGGTTTCCGCAAAGGAGAAATGCACCGGGATCGGCTGCGTGCTGGTGCCGACTTCCAGCTCGGCATCGTGGTTCTGCAGCAGCAGCGAGAACTGCTCCAAATAGTAGGTACTGAACAGGTCCGGGCGGGTTAGCGTGGTTTCGTAGCGGCCGGGGCCAGCCACGAAGCCATAGCTGCGGCGTGCACCGCCCCCCGCCGGGCTGCGGCGCTGCACGGTATCGGTCTGGATGCGCACGAAGGGGTAACAGGCCCGCACGTGGCCAGCCAACTCTTCCCCGGCGACGAAGCGCTTCATGGCGTCGCGCAGGTAGGTGACGCTGCTTTCGTAGATGCGGCTGACTTGCGCCAGTGCCGTGGCTGGGTCGCGATAGCGGATCGGGGCGATGAACGCGGGGGACGACATGAAGCAGGCTCCGGATGCAGGCGGGATCGCCCTTCTGTACTGCTGAGTGTAATGACAGATGCGCTGCCCAGCCAGCTATCGCGGCCCGCGGCTCTCTTTGTGACAGTCAGCACTCAGCACCCTACCCCCGCGGACAGGACGACGACATTTTTTCCCGGAAAAAGCCCCTCAACTTCAAAAATCGCGGATTTACGTCGAGACGACGACTGTTTTGGCGTTTTCGCCGACCCGCGACTTTCGATAATGGCTATCATCGTCCCCCCATTTCTTTTCGTGAGCTGTGACGCCATGACTGCCTCTCTCGACGGATTCGATCAGAAGATCCTCTCCCTGGTGCAGCGCGATTGCACGATGAAGGCCGAGGAAATCGCCGGCGTCGTCGGTTTGTCGACCTCTGCCGTGCAGAAACGCCTGAAGCGGCTGCGGGCGGAAAAAGTGATTACCGCCGAGGTCGCCATCGTCGACCGTGCCGCGGTGGGGAGCCCGATGCTGTTCGTCTCTGCGATGGAGATCGAGCGGGAGAACTACAACGCCGTGGCCCGCTTCCGCGAGTGGGCGAAGCAGATCGATGCGATCCAGCAGATCTATTACGTCACCGGTTCGGTGGACCTGATCGCCATCATCACCGCCAGGGATGTGGAGGCCTACGACCGCCTGACGGCGCTGATCATGGAAAACAATCCAATGATCCGGCGCATCAATACCAATGTGGTGCTGAGTACGCTGAAGACGGGCCTGCTAGTGCCTGTAGACGGCGAAGCCGCCTGATCCAACCCCTCACACCAGTTTGCTGTCGACGCTTGCCACTATGCAGCCAATTTCCTTCCAAACCTGCCAATCCGCTGATTTCTGGCGGCAATTCGCAGCAATAGGATGGGGTCTCGACTCCAAACAAAGAAGGTGATGGCGATGGCTTATCGATTGGCATTGATCGGATACGGCGGCGTGAACCAGGGCCTGGTGGAACTGTTGCAGCAGAAGCTGCCGGCGCTGCGCAAGCAGGGGCTGGACGTGCTTGTCACGGCCGTGACGGACCTCCGGCTGGGGACGGTTACCAATCCGCAGGGTATCTCGCTGGATGCGCTGATCGAGACGGCGCGCAACGGCATGTCCACCGACGCACTGCTGCGGGATGCCGGAACGACGGTATCCGCGAAGAACGACCTGTACGCGACGCTGACGCTGATCGCGGCGGATTTCGTCGACGTGGTGGTGGAAGCGACCTTCACCGACCCGCAAACCGGTGAACCCGCGTTGTCCCACTGCCGCACCGCGCTGGAATGCGGCAAGCACGTGATCACCACCAACAAGGGCCCGGTCGCCCTCGCCCACCGTGCGCTCAGCAAGCTGGCCGCGGAACAAGGTGTCACGTTCCAGTACGAAGGCGCGGTGATGAGCGGCACGCCGGTGCTGCGCCAGATCAGCACTACCCTGCGCGGCAGCGAAGTGACGGGTTTCTCCGGCATCCTCAACGGCACCTCCAACTTCGTGTTGGAGCAAGTCGCACAGGGCCAGGGCTTCGATGCAGCGATCAAACAGGCCCAGGCGCTGGGCTATGCGGAAGCCAACCCGGCGGCGGACATCGAAGGCTCGGACGTGCAGCTCAAGGTGGTCATCCTGGCCAACACCTTGTGGAATGCCGGCCTCACCCGTGCCGACGTGCCCTGCCAGGGCATTACCGGCCTGACCGAGCAGGATGTCCATGCGGCCAAGGCGGCCGGCAAGTCCTGGCGCCTGATCGGCTCCGCCAGCCGCGATGCGGACGGCAACATCTCCGCCCGCGTCGCGCCGCAGGAACTGCCGGTCAGCCACCCGCTGTGCGCTGCCAACGGGGTGACCAATGCCATCACGCTCAGCACCGATGTGCTGGGCGACGTCACCATCTGCGGACCGGGCGCTGGTCGGCTCGAAACGGCCTTCGCCATCCTGTCGGACCTGATCGAGCTGGCGGCGCAGAACCGGCCGCAGGAGGTGGCGGCATGAACGCACCCATCTCCCTGGTCGAGACCGGCCGCAGTCAACATCACGATGTGCACTCGCCGTTCGACGGCGCACGGGTGGGCGCGGTCCCGCTGACGCCGGTGGCAGAGATTGCTGGCATCCTGTCGCGAGCCCAACGTGGTGCCACCCAGTCGGCGGCGCTGTCGCGTAGCCGCCGTGCCGACATCCTGTTCAAGGCGGCCGCTCTGGTCGAAAGCCAGGCGGCGGAATTCGCCCGCACCATCTCGCTGGAGGCCGGCAAGACCATCCGCCAGGCCCGCAAGGAAGTGGCGCGCTGCATCAACACCCTGCGGCTGTCGGGGGAAGAGGCCAAGCGACTGACGGGCGAGACCATCCCGTTCGATTCCTATGCGGGTTCGGAAAACCGTGCCGGCTACTACACGCTGGAGCCGCTGGGGGTGATCCTGGCGATCACCCCCTTCAACGACCCGCTGAACCTGGTCGCCCACAAGCTGGGGCCCGCGTTTGCGGCCGGCAACGCGGTGATCCTCAAGCCTTCGCTGGCGGCTCCGCTGTCGGCACAGCGGCTGGCGGAATGCCTGTGGCAGGCCGGTGTGCCCTACGACGTCTTGCAGGTGGTGCACGGCGGACGCGAGGTCACCACGCCGCTGATCCGTGACCGCGGCATCCGCATGATCAGCTTCACCGGTGGCCCGGTCACTGGAGAGGCGATTACCCGCGAAGCCGGCCTGAAGAAGATGGCGATGGACCTGGGCGGCAACGCGCCGGTGATCGTGATGGCCGATTGCGACTTGAAGGAAGCGGCCGAATCCTGCGTCTCCGGCGCGTTCTGGGCCGCCGGGCAGAACTGCATCGGCACGCAGCGCATCTTTGTGGCCCGCTCGGTCTACGAGCGCTTCTCGCAATACATGGTGGAGCTGACCCAGAACATGACAGTCGGCGACCCGCTGGACGACGCCACCGACATGGGCCCGATGATCAGCGAAACACAGGCGCGCCGCATCGAAGGCTGGGTCGACGCCGCTGTGGCGCAGGGCGCCCGGGTGCTGACCGGTCATCGCCGCGAAGGCGCCCTCTACCACCCGACCATCCTGGTCGACGTGCCCTGCGATGCGCAGGTCTGGCAGGAGGAAGTGTTCGCGCCGGTGGTGTCGATCACCCCCTTCGACGAACTGGACGCGGCACTCGCTGCCGCCAACGACACCGAGAGCAGCCTGCAGGCCGGCATCTTCACCAATCACCTGGAGACGGCGCTGGGCGCGGCCGACCTGCTGCAGGCGGGTGGCGTGATGATCAACGATTCGTCCGACTACCGCTTCGACGGCATGCCGTTCGGCGGTTTCAAGTACGGCTCGCTGGGACGCGAGGGAGTGCGGTTCTCGATCCAGGAGATGACGCAGCCCAAGGTGGTGTGCTTCAAACGCAACCGCGCGACGGTGGGGGCCTGAGCCTGGTTGGTTTTTGAGTTTTGAGAGAGGCCGGGAGGAGCGCTAGCCGCCCCTCCCGGAGAGCAAGAGAAACGGAGAGGAAAGCCGATGTCCATCGCCACCGCCGGACCCGGTCCGGCAGATGTGCTGGTCGTGGAGGACCTGCGCAAATCATTTGGCGACAACGAGATTCTGAAAGGCATCTCGCTGACCGCCCGCAAGCACGACGTGGTGTCGATCCTGGGGAGCAGCGGCTCGGGCAAGAGTACCTTCCTGCGCTGCATCAACCTGCTGGAAACGCCGGATTCCGGACGGCTGTTCGTCAACGGCGAGCATCTGACCATGAAGCCCGCACGCAATGGCAAGCCGACCCCGGCCGACCCGCGACAGGTCACCCGCATGCGCCGCAAGCTGGCCATGGTGTTCCAGCAATTCA
>CBIHQA010000162.1:0-7662 GCA_966211475.1 uncultured Neisseriales bacterium | reverse complement strand
GTTCAACCAGGTCGGACTGATGCCATGGTCCGCGGCCAGCCATTTGCTTCCGGTCGTGAATACGGCGTCAGCGAACTCGGTGGCCGTGAAAGCGCCCCACCATTGCGACACATCGGCCATCAACCAGCCGGTCAGGTTCCTGGGCAAGGACTTCACCGCCCGGTGGACCGCCGGCACGTCCAGCCGCCAGCCATTGGCATGGTTCACGGCGCCGCAGCAGACCAGCACCTTGTGCTCGGCGGCTGCCTCATGACGCAATGCCGACAAGGCCTGCAGGTAGGCACCGGTCGTGGCCTCCACCTGCTGCACGCGGGCGGGTGTAGAGAACCACGGGCCGCTGTATGGCGTGTGGGCGACGATCACCAGGTCGTGCGCTGCCAGCCGAAGTCCGCGGGCCACGGTGGCCTTGGCCTCCGTGCTGCTGCCGCTGAAGAACACCGAAGGCTCGGCATTGAACAGCCGGCCCACCGCGACGCGGGTTTCCGTTGCGGCCGAGGCATAGATCGGCCCCACGTCGCAGCCCAGCGCCCGGGTGGCCGCATAGGCGCGATGGGCCTCGTCGCTGGCACGCAGCACGGCCTGCATCGTGGCAGCTCCAAGAAAGATTCCATCGGGAAGGATGAAGTCGTCTTTCGGAGCCAGGGAGCCGGTCATTGCCATGCGCGCCTTGCGGCAGGTCTCAATTCGCCGAGACCAGCCGCTTCAAAAGCGCGCCCGCCATGTCAATCGCGCCCCGCATGCGCGAAGAGATAGCAACCGCCCGCGATGAGCGTCAAGCCGATGAACCAGCACTCGAATGTACCCATGGGTTCGCGTTCACTCGTGCCGAACTCAAAACCAAAAAGCTCGATGGACGAGCCGGTCTGTTTTGTGCCGCCGAAGATGATGAGCTTCAATCCCCACACCACCATGGCAGCGGCGCCGAACTTCCAAAGTGACAATCCCGACATGACAACTCCTGGGCTGACGGATCATACGGCGGGCGCCGCGATAGGGCCCCGCCGCCCGAATCCACCGAGCGCGCGGCGTGCATCCCAAGAATCTGCGGTGTCAGCCGTGGAATGAACGTGCGCGCTGCCACATTAAAGAGCGCCGAAATCGGCGACGCCGACCAGCGAAATCTCCTGGAGGTGCGCCGTATCGAGCACTCCGTGCGGAACCGCCATCTCATGCACAACTGTCGCCGCACCGGCAGGTCGGGTGCCCAACACCCCGGCGCTCAACAGGTAGCCGCCGGACGTACCGTCTTCGCCCATGGCCGTGAGGTAGTACGTGCCACTGATGGTGGGCGTGAATTCGATGCGCGCCCAGCCGGTCTGCGGGTTGCCGCTGTCGTAGTCGGTGGCGATCTTGCTGCCGGGACCGCCTTTGCCGCTGCTCGCGCTTTCCAGCTTCAGCATGGGATCCAGGCCGGCCGCAGTGCCATCGCTCTCCAGCGTGAAGACATAGGTGGAACCCGCCTGCAGGTTCACCCAGAACTTGTCGTAGTCGCTTGCCAATTCGATGCGGCCGCCTTTCGGCGCAGCCCCCAAAGTGACGTAGTTGATGACGTTGTACGGCACGTCATCGATGGCCTGGGCATTCAGATGGTAGCCACCGGTGCCAGCGCCCGCTTGGTCCTGGGCGCCCAGGTAGTAAGTGCCGCTGGCAGGCGCCGTGTAGTACAGGTGTGCGGATTGCGTGCTCTTGCCACCGTCCTCGGTGGCAATGGCGCTTCCCGAGGGCCCAAGTAGAGTCAGCACGGGATCAACTCCGCTCTTGCTGTCCCGGTTCAGGGTGATGTCATAGGACACACCCGCAATCAGATCGATGGCGAACAGATCCCGGTCGCCCTTGAACTGGATGTTGCCCCACTTGCTTACCCCATTCGGGACAATACGGCCGGGCGTGTCCGTGGACCATGGGTAGTCATCGACGATGGCCGGTGGAGGTGGATTGGCCTTGGAGCCGTAATCCGGCGAAGGTGATTTGGAGCCTGAATCAGTAGGCATGGAACTTCTTTCTTCGTGGTTGATGTGGCGCAACACTCAACTTGCGCCGCATGGCCCGGCGGTTCCGGGTTCTTGGAGCTCGGTTGCCGCCCAGCGTGAACGCATGCGCTGCATCCGAGCGTCAGCTTCGAACTCGACCTTGAGCAATCCGCTGACGTACAGATCGAGTCGGTGCGTGCCTTCCTTCAGGTGACCACGCAGCCATCCTTCGTCCCGGAACCCAAGATGCAGCGTGTTGGCGCGAGCAATTGGGTTGTCGCCGTAGACGTAGCTGACAAGCTTCTCGAGCTGGAGCCGTTCAAAGGCGAAGCCGATGGCCGCGATCGAGGCCTTGAGGGCGAGCGATTCTCCGGAGCGGGGTTCACGGATGCCAATCAGCAGCTCCCCACGCTGGTTCTGCAGGTCGATATCAACGATCGCAGCCAGTCCTGCCGCGTTGCCTCGTCGGTCTACCACGATCCAGTCGCGCCGGTGCACAGTGCGCGGAGGTCGCCGGCCACGGTGGATGAATTCGCTCAGCGCCTTGTCATCACCCGATTGGTAGCGGTGGAAGCGCCGCATAAAAGCCGGGTCGTTGAAGAGACCGCGCAGGAAATCTTCGTCCCCGGGCGAGGGCAGGCGCAGCAGCGCGCCGCCGACGTGAAGCGGTTGCCACCAGGGCAGTGCAAGATCGGCATAGATCGCTCGCGTCGCCTCGGATGGCGTGACGCCTGCGGCCGCGGCTGCCTGCACTGCGCGCACTCCGGCGGCAGCGGCCTCCGCCCACTGGCCACAGGCGTGCAAGGCCAGCGCGTGCTTTTCGGCGGCCGGGTAGCTCTGCGGCAGACGCTGTACCAGTGCACTCGTGAGCCGCGCGGCCTCGTCCTTCTGGCCGGCATCGAGCAGCGCCCGAGCCAAGTTGACCGCGTGCAACGGCTGTGCCGGCTGCAGTGCACAGGCCTGCCGCCAGTCAGCCAGGATCTGCGCTGTGCGCTCCCGGGTGCGTTCCGCGCGGCTCAGCAGCAGGGCGCGCGCAACGAAGTCGTCCGCACCTGCGGGGGCATGCTGCGAAAAGTGCTGCTGCAGGCCAATCCAATCGCCAGCCCGCAGCAGGGCCTGGGTCCCTGACGATGCCGCCGTTCCCGCTCTCACTTGCGGGGCTGTCGCTGCTGCAGTCTCAGCGCACTTGGCCGCTGAGTCGACGCAGCCCGCCTCTGCCCTCGTTCGGCTGTCCTCAGACATGACCGCTCCTCTCGTTCATTCTTGTTTCCACATGTCGGCCTTGCGGGCGTTTGCCCCTCGCATTCGCCGGGAGCCTGCGCCATTCGCCGCTTCAACGGACCACGTATCCACCTCGGCGCGGTGAACATTCCGCCGCCGTCAGCGGGCCACGGTGACCTTCGGGAGAAGATGGCCCGGTCCTTCCCGGGTGAATCCAATCACGCGAACTTCACCAATGCGTCAACTTCTCGTTCATTCGGCGCCGCGGTCAGCACCGATCGTCATGCCACATCCGCAGGATGGAGACCACTTCGAACTCATCGACGGCCTTGCGGAACGCCCCGTTGTCGCTATGAAGGGCACCAACCTGCGACTGTCGGGCAGCAATCTGCCGTGGGCCGATGCTGTCACGTGACAATCACTCCCAAGGCAGCGTGATAAGGGGCTTCCGCAAGATGCGCACGCGGTGGTACCCGGCTTCGCGCCAGTCGAGACGGCTCACTTTCAAGGCCGGTGTGTGGACGACGACCTGACGGGGCGCGGTCGGCGCGGGCACTGTCACGACCCAATCTTCAGCCCTCATGTACTCGGTTTCCTGGCCCCGCCGCCGACAGGGCGACACGTGCGACAGGGGCGGTTCGTCGTCAATGGCAATCTGGTAACCATCGCACGGCACGCGGATGGTGCCGTTGATGTCGTCCAGCGACTCCGTGGCGTTGAAGCGCACGGCCATCGTGCCAGTCCAGTAGGGCGCGCTCGGGAGAACCAGTGAAGCACGAATCGCGGGCGTGCCGCCCCTTTCGCCTGTTTCCTCTTCGACGTGCTGGACGTAGCGCATGGGACCATCGGACCAGGCGAGCCAAAGTCCAATGGGGCCCATGGCGGCTACGACTAACCAGCCGCGACGGAACCGGAGGACGATGGCGAGGCCAAGCAGCGCAGTCCATAGCCAAAGTACCGTGAGGAGGATCTGCTCCACGGGAAGCGGGCCACCCGGCGAAGTGCGGTTCGCAAGGCCTGTGGCAATGAAGTACGCCGTGATCGGGTAGGCGAAGAACACCCCGCCGCACATGGCGAGCCGGGCCCCCCGCTTCGCAGCGATCGTGAAAAGCAGAACTGCAGGAACCCAACCGACGCCGAGGAGCACCGCTGTGGCGATCACCGGGGCACCGTCGGCATGTGCCATGGCATTGCTACTTGCCGTGACGGCAACGGCTGCCGCCATGATGAGACGGAGTGCCATCGGGACGAGTTGTGAAAACTGCTGCATCGGTGGCATGTCGCCGCAATCAATAAGGATGGAATGGTTGTGCTGTGGCTTCCCAATGGGAGCGCTTCTGGGTGGAGCACTTCCACCCCGCGACCATGAGCGCGGGAAAGGGGCATTGCTACGACAGCTCTTCTTTCGACCTTCGTGCCCCGCCCCTGCATGCGTCAGTTCAGTTGCGTAGGCTGCGCAATCTTTCAATGCCCATTTCGCCTTCGAGATCACTTTCACGTGCGGAAACAGATGGGCGAAACCTAGAGCCGATTCGAGTGGCTTGCAAGGAAATATCCCTTCATTTGGAACTGGGCAGCAAGCCGCCGTCAGAAGCCATTCCGCCATCTTCTGGGCATGCATCCCTGCCGGTCAAACGACAATCCGACATGCACTCATGACCTCCGGTCATGCCATTGGTCCCTTCGCATGAGACCGCCAGCGAGTCGCGGCGCACCGGCCCCGCCGCGCAATGCCGTGCTCGTTCCGGCGCGAGGCAAGCAGGCATTCAACGGCGGACTGAGCAAGACCATCGCTCATCGGTGGCGGGCACTCCAGGTGCCGGAAGCGGGGCCCAGCTTCCAACTGCCAGTCGCGACGGACGAAGAACTGGCCAGACCGGTCAACTCCGCTCCATTATTGCCAGTGGCCTTGATTTCGCCATTGGAACCAACAAGACCAGTGAGCGAGACGGATGAATCACCCAGCGATCCGAACCGGCACGACCCCGCGACCGAACCATCCAGCGCAACGCGAACTTCATCGCAGCTGCCTGTGTCATCCCCCGAGAATTGGACTCGCCACATGCCAGCGAACCGCTGTACCGCCGGACCCACAGTCCCCTGGCCGCTCCTGCCCATGGCGGTCAGCACGATCCGGCCAGCTCCCGCTGCTCCAGGGGAGGTGGCACCCGATCGGGTGTTCGTGAACTCCGTCAAGCATTCAACGGTCACACCAGTCGCCATGTCGTCCCAACAGGTGTGTTTGGTAACGCCCGTGTCCAGTGATGTCATCGTCGTGATCGTTCTGGTGTACTTGAAGGTCTGGAAGGTTCCCAAGGGGATCGTCCTGCTCTCTGGGCCGTCAGCCTTGCCGACCACGCTGACCGTGGAAACCGCCAACGCCGGCACAGTACCGGTGCAGCTCCGCGTCGAAGTCTTGGAATAGGCGACTCCCGATGCCGCGCCCACAGGCGGAGCCGACCGGAAGGCAGGGGAGTAATCGCAGTTCAATGACTTGACTGTCTCGATCGACGAATTGAATGAGACCTCCAGCAGAGGCGACGTGTCCGACGAAGTTTCTATGTACGAACCCGAACCATCGGCGTTCCCCTGGTCGTAGTGACGGGTGTAATGCCGTGTCGATACGAATGTTGAAGGAATGGACTGCTGCGATGTCTGCGTGTAGAAGAACCAATCATTTGGTGCCGCCTGGCTTGCGGGATAGGTAGTCGCCGTTGCCGGCTTCGCAGCATCCGACTCGGAGCCGCCTCCACCGCAAGCCGCCAGAAGCGCAACGACACCGCAGGCCGCGCCTGCACGAAAAGAATTCATTCAGATTTCCTCAGCGTCGATTGACGCCTATTGCCATTAAATTGTCAATGCGCCACTTGCGGAGCCGTGATCACACCAGGCTTCCCTGCATCACCGCAGGGAACACCCCTGATCACTCAACCGCCTCACCAATACTGCACAGCGCATCCTCATACGTGCCGGTGCATTGAGCAGACGGGCACCAGTTCCAGCCTCAGGGCCTTGAGTGGCACTTGCCGCTCAGCCGCCCTTCCGCCGACATACCGACAAGCCTCGAACAGGAGGGACGTCGTGACCACTGAGCGCATGGCATCCATCCAGCGGCAGTCCGACATACGCAGTGACGTCAGGTCAGGCGGCAACCCTCGCGAACCACGCAGCCCGTCAGTCCATCACCTCATTGATGCTCTGCCACGTGTACCCCGACCGGTGGTTCACCTGCACCGGCCCCTTGGTGAGCGAAGCGCGTGCCGTCGGGCGACGTGCCCAGCAGCGGATCAGGCGCCGGCACCACCGGCTGGCCCTGCGTGCCAGTCCAGGTCCAGAAATAGTGGTTGTTGCCCTGGCACTGCAGCGTGGGATAGCGGAACGATTCCGGCTTGCCGGCGGAGAAGTTGTAGGCCACGTCCGCGGCCTGCACCGCCAGTGATCCGGCCGGCAGGGTCAGTGCGCCGCGGCGCCCTGACGCCCTGGGGGCGGTGGCGGTGGGGTCGTGGGCGCTGCGGCGGAAGCCAGCGAGCAGCGCAGCGGCGGCGGTCAACAAAGTCGTCGCGGCCAGTACGGCGCCATGGCGATCGGCATTCATTGGCAAGTCAATCCTCTGGGTGAAGGTAACACACGGAAAAGAGAAATCAAAAGCCCGGCGGCAGTGCGCAGCGATGGTCAATGAGCAGGTCGGACTCGGTCAAACGACAAACCGGCATGCGCCCATGACCGATCGTCATGCAACCCGTTCCGGTGGGCGGTAACGCGCCGCCGCAGCGCGCGTCGCCTGCATGGCCGTGGACCCACCGGCGCGACGCGGCAAGGCCGCGCGGACCGGCCGAAGCCGTGCCCGGGTTAGCTGGCCGCGCATTTCATCGCCTAGCTTGGTCAGCGCGCGCAAGGCGCGCCGGCCATCGCAGCCGCCACCGCGGGCTGCATCCATGTGGCCATCAGCGCCGCACGGATCTCGCCGAAGCGGTCGGCTGCGGCCTGCGCGCCCGCCTCGACCAGGTCCAGCTGCGCCAGGCTGACTTCCATGGCGCCCACCAGCGTGTCCAGGCTGCGGGCCTGGCGCGTCAGCCGCGCCAGGTCCTTGCGCTCCAGCCCGGCGGCGCAGCAGGCCGGCCACCAGGATCTGTCGCACAGCAGCGCTGCCGCCTCGGCGTCGGTGCCCAGGGGGCCCAGCTGCTCGGCCAGGCGCTGGCGCTGCGTGCGAAGCAGCGCCGCATCACGCAACAGCGCCGCCTGCACATGCAGGCCGTGCCCGATCAGCGGCATCAGGTTGGCGCCGGGCACTCCCTCTTCCGCCCGCCGGCCGGGCATGCTGGCCGCCAACCAGCGCCACCAGCGCGGGCCGGGCCGGGATCCGTGCCGCTGCAATTCGGCATTGATCGCCAGCAGCGTCTCGACCGCACAGCTCGCCCGCTGCATGGCAGCCAGCGCCTCGTCGAGCCCCGCATCGCCGGCTTGGGCCAGC
>CBIHQA010000161.1:0-7667 GCA_966211475.1 uncultured Neisseriales bacterium | reverse complement strand
ACGGCCACGGTGGCCGTCCGCGTCAGGCCATAGCCAGCGTGTCGCCGGCGCCTGCATGTAGGTGGGAGCCTGCAGCGTCGGGTCGGCGTTCAGGAAGCGCCCGATGGCCGGGTCGAAGATCCGCCCGTTCATGTTGATCAGCCCGACTTCGTCGTCATGCCGATCGCAAGGACTGTGCCGGATGTCGAACACCTGATAGCCCAGGGAAGGCGTCGTTGCGATGCCCTCTATGCACACTTTTCAGAGCATAGATTGCGCCAGGATAGTGCGATTCGCGCCAAATTGGCGCACCAAAATGGAACTACGCCCCTCGTCATATGCATCATGAAGATGATGCACGGGCGTCGCGACAACGGTAACTGCACGCAGGCAGGCAGGCGCAAGTGTCCTGGCCCGCGCGCTTTTTTTCTATCAAAGGGTGGGAATTTCTCCGGAAGCCGTACGGAGCTTTCTTCCATCAGCCTCGATCTCAACAGTTACAGAGCGACCAAATGACAACGTTATAGCCTCACCATCACGCTCACTCTCAACGGCTGAAGAGCCGACCGGACCAAATACAAATATCTTTAAAATCCTATAATTTTTAATCGCAATCGACTCCCCCCACGGCTCAAGAATCAACTCTTTTGCGCGAACAATCTCATTGTCTATTGAAAACTCATTGATAGCATATTTTTTTTGCCTCTTGAAAATCATTTCAATTTAGCCATCTCTTCGATTCTACGCATTAGTTCAGCTCGAGCCGCCGGCGTCGAAACATTATTCCCAACTGACTTCGTAAACTGAGCAACCTGCGCATACCAATCTCTTATGCGACGAACATCAACTATATCCACCTGCTGAAGAATAGCTCTCGCTCGTTCGGGGGTCATGGCTTCGACCGCTTTTAAAGCACCGCCGGGACCGCTCCCCCACTGAATTATTTCCTTTCCAACCTGCTGAGTTGCCATTGGAACGCTAAGCATTTCCGGCATCAAAGGCTTCACCACTGTAGCTTCAGGAACAACAACAAAGCCCAGGATAGAGAGTCCAGTTTTAGATCCGGTTATCGCAGTTTCAGACCAGACTTGTGCCACTTGAGCCTGCACCTCTTGCCAACATGACGGCCCATGCATACAGCGGTTGTACAAGTAACCGAAAGCACCAGTGATAGCGCCGTTGGCGAACTTTCCTCCACCAATTACCGAACCTATACCACCAACGACCATACTCTGAGCCAACCCTACCGTGAAATCATTCGACATCTGCGGAGCGAAATTCGCAAAAGCGGCAGAGAAACCTCCGGAGAGTGCTCCACTCTTACAATCTCCCCCGCTCGCCGCAGAAGACGCACAACCGACTGCAGCATGTCCGGCAGTATTTGCAGCAGCCTGCTCCATGCTCATCGCGGAGCCATCTGCATTGCTCGTCAGGTTACCGACCGTGTTCATCGCATACGCAGTCGCAGCGGCGATGGCCGCGGCTTTAATCGCATCCCTGTCGGAAGCGCCATAGGCCTTGGCCAGCGACCCCTGCCCGGCAGCTAGACAAACATACTGCCACCAGCCGCAATAGGCCGACCCCACAGTATTGGCCATGCTCTTGATTTGATAGCCATACTTTCCGGTCAAGGCTTTAAAAACACCGTAACCCACCTCCGGACCGGAAACAACTCCCATGCTGATCGAAACGACCCGCTCGTGGAGATGGTCCATGGTGGTGAAGAAGTTTTGATACCCCGAGGGATCCGTCCCGTTGAGCGGGCTGTTCCACAGGTAGGCGTAGCGGTTGTAGCTCTGCATGTAGGTGGGAGCCTGCAGCGTCGGGTCGGCGCTCAGGAAGCGCCCGATGGCCGGGTCGAAGATCCGCCCGTTCATGTTGATCAACCCGACTTCGTCGTCGTGCTCGTGGCCGGTGAAGCCGCGGCGGGTACCGGCGACGGTCAAGCTGCCATTGGGATCCGTCGTGCCGTTCGCGTTGCGCCGCTTGCCGAAGGGCTCGTACGCCATCCGGCTGACGACGGCCCCGGCAGCGTCGGTGATGACGGAGGTGGATCCAAGGTGGTCCTTGTGCCAGTACTGGGTCGTCCAGCTGCCGCCCGACAAGGTGAGCTGGCCGATCGTTCCGCTCGGCGAATTCAGGTAGTGCTTCTTGCTGGTCACACCACCGATGGTCTCTTCTTCGTAGAGCAAGCCACCGCCGTTCAAGTACACCGTCGTGCGCTGCGTCGCGCCGTTCTTGCTGTACACCTCGCGGACGCGCTCGCCCTCGCTGTCATACAGGAAGTCGAGCTTGCTGGTGGTCCCGGCGATGGTCCGGCTGATGCTGTCGACCTTGTTGTAGCTGTTCCAGGTCACACTGCTCAGCGTGGTCGCACCTACCGACGTCTTGGCAAGATTGCCGTTGGCATCGTAGGTATAGCTGGGGTTGCCCTGCCCGTTGACGGTGCCGGTGATGGCGCTCACGGCGTGAGGACGCACGCTGCCCGCGCCGCTCGGGTTGTAGGCATAGGTGCCCACGTCCGAACGGCTGCTGATATTGCCCAAGTCGTCGTACACCCAGGTCACGGTTTGGGTCGTGGGCACGCCCCCGCCTTGCCGCGCCTCGGTCTTGATGCGATTGAGCGAGTCGTAGGTGTAACTGGCACTGACTCCCGTGACGAGGTCGGTGCGCGTCTTCAGATTGCCGACCGTGTCGTAGGCGTAGCTGAGGTTTTGTACCGAGTTGCCGGGGCCCGCCAGGGTTTGTGTCAACCGCCCCGTCAAGGCATCGTAGACCTGGGTGGTGACGTTGTTGCCATAAGTCTGGCTCGTGATATGGCCGGCGGCATCCAGGGCATTGAGCTTCCAGTAGACGGTAGCCGGATTGCTGGCGTTCACCACTTGCTGCAGGACACCCAGCGAGGTGTACTGGTTCTTCACCGCCAGGGCGCCACCGGGATAGGTGACGGTCTCGGGGCGGCCCTCGGCGGTGTAGCTGACACTGCTGGTATAGGTCGTGCCACCGATCGTGGTGGCCGTCGAACTGGCGCGGCCGAAGTTGTCGAAATAGTTCTTGCGCCGATAGCCGTTGGCAGCCGTGGCTTCGCACAGCGCGCCTATCCCCTTGTTGCAGACGCTGTTGTCCTGATACTTGTCGTAGTACCAGTTGGTGACAAGGCTGGGCTGGGCCTTGGCCGTGAGACGGCCCAGCAGGTCGTAGGTCATTTGCGTGACCTGCGCCTTGGCATCCGTCTGTCGCGTCATCTCGCCCAGGGCGTTGTAGCCATAGGTCCAGGTCCCCATGTCGGGGTCGACCATGCTGTCCTTGCGGCCCCGTGCGTCGTAATGAAGCCGAGTCACATTGCCGAGGCTGTCGACCGTGGTCAGCAAATTGCCGTACGGGTCATAGGTGTTGCGCAAGGTCTTGCCATGCGGGTCGGTGACCTCGACCAGTTGACCAGCCACATCGCGTTTCTGCGTGGTGGAGCGCAACAGGTCGTCGGTGACGGTGATGCTCAACCCCTGGTACACACTGGTCGATTTGCTGCCGTCGGGTTGGGTGACCTTCACCGGGCGGCCGACCCAGTCGTACTCGGTCGCCACCCAGACCGGGGTGGTACCGGCGAAATAGGGCCGGCTGGAACGGGTCGCGCGGCCCAGATGATTGTATTCGGTGTCCTGATAAAGGAGCCTGACCGTGCTGCCGTCCCAGCCCTGGGTCTCGGTGCGGATGACTCGGCCGAGCGCGTCGTGGTAGACCTTGCTGAAGGCGCCGGCCGCACCGCCGGTGGTGCCGGCCGTCAGGTCGATCGGAGCCTTGACGGGCGTCGAGGTGACAACGTAGACCGCCATGGCTCCCGCGATGGTCGGGCAGGTTGCGGACCCTGCGACGCCATTGACCAGGACGCCGCTGCAGTACTGGTAGGTCCAGCTGGTGCCATTGCCGTCGGCGCGTTTTTCCAGGACCTTGCGGCCCCATTCGTCGTACTTCCAGCTGCTGGTCAGGCCGTTGGGACCCGTGAGCTGGGTCAGCACACCCAGGGTGCCGTGAAATGTCTGCGTTTCGGTATGTCCGAGCGCGTTCGTGTTGGTGAGGGGAAAGCGCCCGTCGGCCGTGTAGGCAGCGGTGGACGTCCGTGCGGGAAAGAGAGCCTGACTCCCCGCAGCCGGTGCGGCTGCTTCCCCGTTGTTGCCGGGGCTGCTGCCGGAACTGCCATTGCAGTTGCGCGTGGTCGTGCTGTTCTTGTGGCCCCAAACGTCGTAGCCGTAAGTGGTGACAAGACACAGGCTGCTGTCGCCGGGCTCGATGATCTCTTTGACGAGCAGGCCGGTGGCGGCATCGTAGTCGAACGCGCTGGTGCGCGTGAGGCTGGCAGCGTAGCTGCTTCCCGCTGCAGCGACAAGCACGGCCGCCGCCAGCGTCCTGCCCAAGGGCAGCGCACGCCCTGCATGGGCGGGACTGGTTTCCCCCATGGCGCCGTAGCGCGGGTCTTTACTTCGGTTCATCACCCTCTCCCTCTGGATTCGTTATTTCTCGACTGGTCTTCTTTCAGTTGCATCACTTGCGACTCAGGGAGAGGTCGCTGTCACGGTGCTGCGGAGCAAGCGCCCGAGATGCCACACCGCAGGATCCACCGGTGCATAGACATTGGTCGTGGTCTTGCTGTAGCCGCTCGCACTGCCATTGGGATTGAGCGTCTCCGTCTTGACCATGGTGACGTTGCCGTAGTTGTCCAGGGTCTGGGTGGTGCGGGTGCGGGGCAACGCAATGAAGACGCCGTTGCCGGCCGTCGTGCCTGTGTAGTCCCACGCCTGGGTGTCGACCTGGTGCGGGTAGATGAAATACCGGCTCTTGGGCTTGATGGCGCCCGCCGTGGAGCACGGCGTGCTCACGGCCGGCACGGCATTGTCGGTGGCAATACAAGTGAATCCGGTGTTGACGGTCAGCGACAGATTGCTCCAATTGCTGCTGCTGGTGCCCCGCCCGCTCTTCTCGACCAGCCCCAGATAAGGCCAATCCTGGCGGTAATAGGTACGGGTGGTCACCCCGGAGGTCAGGTCGGAACTCTGAACCCACTGGAAACCCAGCAGGCCCCGGCCGTCGCCGAGCTCGTTCAGCAGGTTGCCGTAGCTGTAGCGGGTGGTGTTCGTGCCACCCACGCCATTGATCGACGTGCTCTGCTTGACCACCCGCATCGGCATGGCGACCGAGACCTTGGGATAGGACGGCACGAAGTCGCGGAAGTATTGCGAACCCTGCATTTCCGTCAGGGCGCCGTATGCGATCTCCGTGACGACACCCAGACCTTGATCGATCTTCGTCATCTCCTGGCCGGCCGAGCCCTGGTTGATGAACCAGCGGTTCATGCCCTCCACACGCGAGTAGAACAGCACATCGGTAATGCCGTCGGCGTTCCAGTCCCCGAAGAGCATCTGGCCCGAGGCGCTGTTGATGTCGGCCGCCTGGATGGGATTCGCCCGCAGGGTGAAGCCCATGGCTCCGTTATTGATGAACCAGCGGTTGACACCGGTCTCCTTCTGATACCAAAGGAGATCCACCCGCCCGTCCCCATTCCAGTCGCCCACCTGGAACGCTCCCCCAGTGCCGTTGATGGACGTCACCGGAATCGGGTCAAGGTAGCGTGTAAAGCCCAGGGCGCCGTTGCCGACATACCAGCGGTTGCTACCGGCGCTGTTGTACCAAACCAGGTCGTAAATACCGTCGGAATTCCAGTCACCTATCTGGAGCGCCCCTCCACCGTTGATGTCGCTGGTGGCAATCGGATTGCTTGTCTGGGCAAAAGCCATGCTGCCGTTGTTCACAAACCAGCGATTCTCGCCGGTGGTCGAGTTATACCAAAGCAAATCGGTGGACCCGTCTCCGTTCCAATCCCCGAGGTAGATACCGTCGCCCTGATTGATACCTCCGGTCGGAATCGGATTCATGTAGGTGGTGAATGCAGGTGCGGCCGCCCCGAGCGCACCACTGCTCAGGAACCACCGGTTGTATCCGGTAGCCCGGTCATACCACATGACATCGATGCGGCCGTCGCCATTCCAGTCACCAGTGAACAAATCACCGATATTTTCATTGATCGACGACGGGGCGATCAGATTGCTGTACTGGGTGAAACCCATGGCACCATTGCCCATGAACCAACGGTTCTCACCCGTGACACGGTCATACCAAAGGAAATCAGCCCGGCCGTCACCATTCCAGTCACCAGGATGCACGACACCCCGGCCTCCGTTCAGTGCCGTAGCAGATATCGGATTGGTATATTTGGTGAACGTCCCGTTGCCGTTGCTCACGAACCAGCGGTTATCGCCCGTGTTTTGCTCGAACCACATGAGGTCGGCACGCCCGTCATCGTTCCAGTCACCCACTTCGACGGACCCCACCCCGCCATTGACTTCAGCAGCCGCGATCGGGTTGGCGAAACGGGTCGGCAGGGAGAATTGCTCTCCGGGCGCATACGTCGGCACGATGGCTGGTAGGCAAACCGAGGCGGAAGCACACAGCTCCACTTTCGAGATACGGCTGTGCCCGGTGATTTCAGTGGCTCCATAGCTCAACCGATAGAACCGCCCACCCGGCAGGCTGATCGTGCTCAGCCGCTGCTGCGTACTCGATTTCGATTGCGCCCGATACGTGCTCAGCACATCCGACCTGGCAATGTATGTGAACACGATCGACATCGGGGGAGCGACACCGGCGCTGGTATTCCCGGTGTACGAAATCGAACTCGGCCTCCAGTCACCGTTCGCGGAATCTTCCGTATACGAAACCGTATAGTAATTCCCCTTGGTGTCGGACACCTTGTTGAGCGCCCACACGCTGACAGCCGTTTTCCCTTGCGCCTCTATCCTCGAGTCGGCGGTTTTCCCGTACTCCATCGTCATGCCGGCCGCCGTTTTGACGACAAACGAACCAGGGCCGTTGGTGGCACCGGCTTCCGCGTACGAGATGATCTTCGAGAAATTCTCGCGCTCGGTGCGGTATTCGGTATTGTTCGCTCCGTCCGCGCCCACGATGGCAATCAGGCGCTGGCCATCCAGGCAATAGCGGTCATTGAGGTCGTAGTTCACCGCGCCACGAACATTGTCCTGCGCCTTGCTGCGAGCACAACGCGTGATGGTGGAAAGGCCGGACAAGGTCCATCCCACCCCCAGCAAGCCATTACCCGCATCGCTGCTGTATGCCAGACTCAACGCCGGCTGTACGTCTGCTGCACCGGGGGGAATCTGGATCGGAATGGCGTAGCCGGCGTTCCCGTTACTAACCCCAAACTGCCCCGGGATGCTCACCTGAGCATGGCTTGCCGCGACGTAGGCCAAAGCCATCGCGACTGCAATTCGTGCCACATTTTTTTTGGACGCACCTATCCCTGGCACGTGATGAACGTGACTCATGCTACCCCTCTCCTTGTCATCGCTGCCAAGCGCACCGACGGTTTGTGTTGTTCAATTGCCGACTCGGCCCCTGCAAGACGGCCTACATATGGCTACCGCCACTGTGTGCAAATTTTTCCGACCGCAATTTTATGTATCGCCGGATTCGGCGAACTCCCCCCGAAAGAGGGGGGGGGCATACTGGCGGAGACAAAAAAACCACCCAGTGCTGCTGCACTGGGTGGTTTTTTACTTCTTAATTTTGGTGGGCCCTGAGTGACTCGAACACTCGACCTACGGATTAAGAGTCCGCTG
>CBIHQA010000160.1:0-7673 GCA_966211475.1 uncultured Neisseriales bacterium | reverse complement strand
CGGCGTCCTGAGCCATCGCCGCGGGATTATTCCTCGCTGTCCGTTTCCTGCTGCTCTTGTTGTTGCTGTTGTTGTTGGATCTGATCGAGCTGTTGCTGCCCCTGCTGCCGGACCATTTCTTCCAGGCGGGCGCGCTGTTCCGGCGTGAGTTCACCGTGCTGCTGCTCGAACTGTTCGATGGCTTTTTCGCGAGCACGCTGTTGGTATTGCGCATACTGCTGGACCGGGTTCGCGATCAGGTAACTCACCGTCATCACGACCCACAGCACTGCTCCGATAGCGGTTCCCGTAGTATTCGGTCCAGACGGGAACCCATAGTTGTTGTCATCCTTGTTGCCGGGACTGACGAGCAGCAGCAGGCTAGCCAGCCACATGAGCCCTGCGACGACGCCCGCCGCATACGGTGACCCGGTGAGAGCCATTGCTGCGGGCAATACCATGGCAAGCAATACCCATTTGCCGGTGAGATTGACGTCGTGCAGCCGGTGGACGAGCGTGCGCAGGCTGAGCCAGACACTGACCACCCCACCGACGATCATCAAGAAGCCCATCAGCAGGGCAGTATGGGTTGCGGCTGTGAGCAGCGCGCCGACCAGTCCGAGCACCATCACCAGCAGCATGCTGGCCATACTGCGCGCCATGTAGCGCACTCGGCCAATCCGCCCATGCAGCGAAAAGCCCAGCCACGGAGGCGTTTCCGTCGTATCGCTATATTCGTGGTCGCGAACCGTGCTTTTCGGGGTCTGATACGGGTTGGCGTTGCCGGTTTCGGCCGCTGGCGCTTGCGGCTGACGCGCCGCCTCTTCCTTTGCCGCTAGCATGCGCGGCATGTCGGCACCGCAGCTGCGACATAACGTCCGTCTTGGCTGGGTGAGCTGGCAGGCGGGGCAGGTGATGGTGTCTTCCGGCGTCGAGACCAGTTCCAGGGCTGACGGAACTGGCTTGGGTGCGGGAGCCGGAGCGGCGGGGGCGGGCGTGGTTTTGGCGACGCCGCCGGGTGTTTCCGATGAGGCGCCGAAGAGGTTGTCCAGCAGGTCGTCCAGCGGCAGGCCTTTGGGTTCCGGCGCAGTCGCGGGAGCGGAGGCTGGTATCGGTACAGCAGCCGGCGCCATCTGCTTCGCGACCGGTACGGGTTTCGGTTCGTCGAACGCAATCTGCGGGAAGCCGCCATCAGCCGGAGCCGGGACCGGTTCGGTGCGCGCGGCGGCGCCGATACCGGCCAGCGCATCCAGGTAGCGGGGTACCTCTTGCTTGGGCAGGCTGCGCTTGATGATGGTTTCTTTACCAGCCAACAACCCATGGGCCTGATGTTCCGGCACGCGCAACAGGCGGGACAGCCCGGCGGCAACGGCGTCAGTAGAAAACCCCGGCAACAGTTGGCCGGTCAGGACCAGGTGGACAGTGGCAGACATGGAGGCGGCAGGTGGGGAAACAGGCCGCTTATGATGTATGGATGAGTCGGGTGTGGCAAGCGCTTATTGATGAGTCCGTTTGGTGGGCTCGGCGCATTTCAGACACGGCCTACCCGTCGATGAGGGGCCGGGCGGGCCGTGTTGGAGCGGTCTTCGCCTACGGCAGATCAGGGCGTTCCGGCAGGTTGCACCACACCTTCCCCCACCTTGCGGCCACCTTCGTAGACGGTGAAGGCCCAGCGTCCTTCCACCAGCTTTACGTCGTCCAGACAGCGCAACGAGACCGTGGCGGTTTCGCCGGGCTCGACCTTTTCCTGCGGGGGCGGCAATCGCACGGCGCAGGTGACGGCGTCGCGGCCGGCCGAGAATT
Source organism: uncultured Neisseriales bacterium (assembly GCA_966211475.1). Lineage (GTDB taxonomy): Bacteria > Pseudomonadota > Gammaproteobacteria > Burkholderiales > Leeiaceae > Leeia. The sequence continues at coordinate 5,891 of CBIHQA010000160.1, read as the reverse complement.
TCAACTGCGGCCGGTAGTTGTCGTAAAACGGGTTGTCCCGGCCGATCTTGCCGTCGGCCTTCAGCAAGGTGACGGAGGCGGGGATGTCCTGCTGCTGAGGCAGGGTAATCAGCTTGGGGGCGGTGGCAGCCAGCGCGAACGGGGCGGTCAGGACCAGGGCTGTCAGCGCGGGGAGGCGGGAGAGGGGCATTCGAGTTGGTCTCGCGTCGAAATATGTCGTACGCATTCTGACCATGCCGCGCCGGGCAAGCAAACGCGACCGTCACCGCGGCGGAGAAAATAAACAGGGAGGGGCGAACCCCTCCCTGCTGATTGCTGCGGCGTTGCCGGTGTTACTTGGCGTCGGCGACGTTCAGGTTTTCCTTGATCAGCAGCGGCTTGAAGCTGAAGGGATTGAGCGCGTCGTCGGTATCCACCATCACCTGCACGGCGTGAATATTGTTCTCGCCAAACACTTCCACGCGGGTGACGTTGTCCATCGGGCGCTTGTTGTCGGCCATCAGCGGCTTGTCGATCATGAAGGTGTGCGAGTCGCCGTGGACGATCAGCACCGGCTTGCCGAAGGCGGCCGACTTGGCCTTGAAGGCCTTGATGGTGTCGGTGAAGCCGGAGCGGGCGTCTTCGTTGTCGTCCTTCTCGAAGAAGGGGTCGGCCTGCATCAGGATCACCACCGCCTTGGCGTTGCCGGCGGTGGCATCGGCGAACACCTTGTCCAGCCAGGCGAGGTTGGCGGCGTTGCGTTCCAGGTATTCGGTCACCGCGGCGGCGTTGCGCTGCAGGTTGTTGTTGCTGCCGATCACATGCAGGGTGGCGAAGGTCACGCCGTCACGGCGCCAAGTGGTGTTCTCGACGAACTTGGCGAAGCGCGGATCGGCGGACTGGTGTTCCAGCGCCAGCCTGGTCTTGCCGAAGCTGTCCGGCTTGGCGAAGAACATGGAACGCACCTTTGCCAGGCGTTCGATCGGGTCGAACTTGCCAGCCTTGTCGCGGTGGCAGTCGGTCCATTCGTTGTCGCCCGGGGTGTAGATCAGTGGCTGTTCGAAGGTGCCGAACTGGTCGTAGACCTTCTGGAACATCTCGTCGGTGCACGGCGTGGAGCCGCTCTTGATGTCGCCGATATGCACGGTGAAGGCGGGCTTGATCTGGTTGACAGTGCGGATCAGCGCGTCGAAGCCGGCGTAGGCGGCTGGCACCTTGTACGGCATGTCGCCGATGGCGACGAAGGAGAACTTGGCGGCGAAGGCCGGGGTACAGGCGAGACTGGCGCTGAGCAGCGCGGCGAGCAGGCGGGACGGGAACATGGCGGTTCTCGAAGGGTTGGCGAATCGGATTGGTCGCCAAGCATACGGACCGGCCGTGACGAAACCGTGACGGCCTCGGCCGTTGGTGTACGTCCTTCGAGAAGGACTGCTTACTCCAGCCGGATCGAGATCCGTGCGGTGTGGCTTTGCCCCGGTGCGAGGGTGATCGCATCGTCCAGCACTGCGCCATTTTCCAGGCACAGCATCCGTCGCCAGCCGTCGCCGCGCATGTCCGCCATGCCGGCCGCCGTGGCTTGCCATGGGTTCCAGACGATGGCGCTGGGGCAGCCTTGGCTGTCGATGTGGACGGCCGGCAAGCTGCCGCCGCGCGATAGATGGAAAGGGCCAGGCGCGTCGAGATAGACGCGGTCGGTGGCGTCTGTGAGGTGTACCGGGCCGGTATGGATGAAATCGGCACCGCTGAGCTTGTCGAGGCAGCGTCGGCCATCCAGTCCGTCGATGCGGGCGGCTTCTACATCCTCCACCGCGAAATAACTGTGCAGCGCGTAGCCGAACGCGGTGGGCGTATCGCCGAGGTGAGTCATGTCCAGCGCCAGGGTCAGCGACCGGCCGATGGTCATGGTGTAGCGCAGCCGGAAGGGATGCGGCCACAGTGCGCGGGTGGCATCGTTGTCCGTCAGTTCCCAAACCAGGGTGGCCGACTGTTCGCCGACCTCGGCCCGCGTCAGCGACCAGACCTGGGTGCGGGCAAAGCCGTGGGCAGGCTTGGTCGTATCGGCGTTCGGACCGAACCAGGGCCAGCACAGCGGCACGCCGCCGCGGATCGCCTTGCCGGTGCGGAAGGTGGCCGCCTCGGACAGCCACAGTACGGGCGACGCGCCGGCCGGCGTCCAGTCGAGCAGGTGGGCGCCCTGGGCGGCGATGCGGGCATGGCCGAAGGGGGCGTCGAGCGTCAGCACGTCGAGCTGGTCGATGCGCGTCCAGCGCAGCGAGTCGGGCAGGTTCATGGCGATGTCCGGGGGCATGGCGGGGAGAGGGCAGATTGCAGGCAGGATGCGCCCGAGGAGCGCATCGGATCAAGTTGGCTGCCAGGAGACGGGATCAGGGTACGTCGTGGCCCTGGGCGGCGACCAGCAGCGGATACCAGTCCTGCCGCTCCAGCGTCACCGAGCAGGCGGCCACGGCATCGTCGAGCACGCCCGGCCGACGGGAGCCGACGATGGGCAGCGGTCGGCTGGGGTGTTGCATCAGCCAGGCGTAGACCAGCTGGGTGGGGCTGATGCCGAGGCGGCGAGATTGTTCGTCCAGCACGGCCCGCACGCGGCTGGCGACCGGGTCGGTATCGTCCGCGAACAGGCGGCCACCGCCCAGCGGGCTCCACAACATCGGCGCCAGGCGCAGCCGTTGCAGTTGGTCCAGCGAGCCGTCGAAGAAGGGCGCGATATTCAGCGGCGAGCATTCGATCTGGTTGGTGACCAGCGGCCAGCGGCTATTCAGCAGTTCGAACTGTGCCGGGGTGAAGTTGGAGACACCGAAGGCGCGCACCTTGCCGCTGTCGGCCAACAGGCGGAAGGCCTCGGCCATCTCGTCCGCATTCATCAGCGGGTCCGGCCGGTGGATCAGCAGCAGGTCGAGATGATCGGTACCCAGCGCGGCGAGCGAGGCGTCGACCGAACGCAGGATGTGGCTGCGCGAGGTGTCGTAGTCATGCACGCTAAAGCGGGCCGGCAGGCGGATGCCGCACTTGCTGACCAGCTCCATGCGGTCGCGCAGCGATGGGGTGGCACGCAGCACGTCGCCGAAGGCGGTTTCGGCGGTGTAGTTGCCGTAGATGTCAGCGTGGTCGAAGCTGGTGACGCCCAGCGACAGCGCGTGTTCGATCAGCGCCTGGCGTTCGGCGACGGACAGGGCCCAGTCGGATAGCCGCCACATGCCGAAGACGATGCGCGACAGGGTGGGGCCGTGGACGGACAGGGCTTGACGTGGGCAAGTCATGGCGGTTCTTTGTAATTGCTCTACGCCGGTATTATACGATCAAACGTAGTTTGACTACGCGACGGAGCGTTCGCTACGGATGCGGTTAAGCATTGGGAGCGGCCGGATCGTCTCCCCGGCCGCCTGCGGCGTCCAGGCTACACAGATTCAATGTCCACAGGAGCCGGACCGGCTCAGGCGCGGGCATCCAGCAGGCAAACCGGCGCCCACCAGAAGTCGTAGAGGCGTTGCGTCCGCACCTGGGTGAAGCCGGCGGCATAGAGCTGGCTCTCCCATTCGGCAGTCGGCTGCTCGTAGTTGGTGCGGGCCTGGGTGGGGTCGAAGTAGCCGAACATCACCGGCATCAGGAAGCCCTGCGCGACCAGGGTGCGGGTGCTGTCGTATTCCGCCAGCCCGACCAGGTAGCGCTCCAGCACATGCAGCAGATGGGTGGGGGCAAGGGTGGCGGAGACCGGTGGCACGTCGAATTCGACGATCACCGTGCGGTCGGCATGCTGCCGCATCCAGCTGAACACGCCGTGGCGCTCCGACGGCAGCAGCGATTGCAGGCAGAAGCTCGACTGCGCCACGTCCCAGTGGCCTTGCGGACGGGTCATGAACAGCTGGATGGTCTCGGCGTGGCAGGCGTGCGGAACGCCACGTTCGGTCAGCACCTGGCTGGTGTAGTCCAGCGCTTTCGCGGCCGGCTCGACCAGATCCAGGCGTTCTACCGACGACTGCAGCGCTGGCAGCAGGGCATACCCTTCGCCGACGCCGACGTCCAGCAGGCTGAGCGAATCGTATTCGTCGTAGATGCTGCGCAGGGCCGCGCTGGTCTTTTCGTAGAGGGCGACGTTGCCGCCGCCGCGGGCGAAGGCCGAGAAGCTTTCCGGAGACAGGTAGACCCGCTGCTTGCCGTGTTCCGCCACCTTGGCGAGGTAATGGGCGGCTTCGCGGAACACCAAATGCTCGGGCTCCCGTTCCAGCGCCATCTGGGCGTGGTCGCGGGCCAATGGGTATTCACCCGCCGCATAGGCCAGCACGGCGAGATAGAAACGGTCCAGCGCCGTGTCGGGCTGAAGCTCGACCACGGCGCCGTATCCTTGTTGCCGGTAGCGTTGCCAGAGTTCGTTAAGCGACATGGGGCGGAGGGTTCCATGTACAGGTATTGCCGGGGTAGCGAATGCCTCCGGCAGATCCATCTGCTCTGGTTGACCGGCCCGGGGCCTTGCCATCTGGAAAAGCCGAGCGGCCGGATTCCCTCCGAGTGTAACCGACCTCTGTTGCAACCGTAAGCGTTGCTCAGATGCCGCGCAGCACCAGTTTGCCGATGGCGCGGCCGGCTTCCAGCTCGGCATGCGCCTGGCGCAGGTGGGCGGCGTCGAGCGGCCCGACCACCCGGCCCAGCGTGGTCTTGAGCGTGCCGTCGTCAACCAGCCGGGCGACCTCGGTCAGCAGATGGTGCTGTTCGATCATGTCGGCGGTCCGGTACATCGAGCGGGTGAACATGAACTCCCATACCAGTGCCGCGCTCTTGCTCTTGAGCAGCGACATGTCGAGGGCGTCTTCGCCCTCGATCAGGCAGATCTTGCCCTGCGGCGCGACCACCGTGGCGGCGGTGTCGAAATGCTGCGCGCTATGGGTGGTGACGAACACGTAGTCCACCGTGGCAAAGCCGAGCTGCTGCAGTTGCGCTGGGATGTCTCCGTGGTGGTCGATCACCTGTTGGGCACCCAGGTCGCGAGCCCAGGCCGCGCTCTCGGGCCGCGAGGCGGTGGCGATCACCGTCAGCCCCGCTACGCGGGCGGCCAGCTGGATGGCGATCGAGGCCACGCCGCCGGCGCCGCCGATGATCAGGATGCTGCGGCGGGGTAGGGCATGCGGCACCGTCGGCACTTGCAGACGGTCGAACAGGGCCTCCCAGGCGGTGATGGCGGTCAGCGGCAGCGCGGCGGCTTGTTCGAAGGACAGGCTGGCCGGCATCGGGCCGACGATGCGTTCATCCACCAATTGGAATTCGGCATTGCTGCCGGCACGGGTGATGTCACCGGCGTACCAGACGCGATCACCGGGGTGGAACAGGGTGACGTCCGGGCCGACGGCGACCACTTCGCCCGCCGCATCCCAGCCGAGGATGCGCGGTTCGGCTTCGGTCTTGTCCTTCGGGGCGCGTACCTTGTAGTCGACCGGGTTGACCGAGACGGCGCGTACTCGCACCAGCAGGTCGTGGCCTTGCGGGGTCGGGGTGGGCAGATCGAGGTCGACCAGCGATTCCGGGTGGTCGATGGGCAGGTAACGGTAAAGGCCGACGGCTTTCATGGTGGTTCTCCGGTGTTGGTGTTCGGATGTTTAAGGTTCGGGATGGGATGGGTTCAAGGCGCGGCGAGGTCGGCGCGGCCTTGCGTGATCAGGGAGCGGACGGCGCGCAGGACGGCGTCGCCTGCTTCCCAGGGGCAGCCCCAGTAGTCGTAGATGCCGCCGCGCTGGCTGTTCTGGCCGCAGACGACGAATACGCCACTGCCGGTTGCCCGTTTCAGGTGGCTGGCGAGCCAGCCGACGAAGCCGCTGTTGTCCTGCCCGGCTGGGAAATGGAAGCGAAAGATGCGGACTGGCTCGGCGGCACCGTCGCGGGCTGGTACCAGTTGGCTCCAGCAG
>CBIHQA010000159.1:0-7694 GCA_966211475.1 uncultured Neisseriales bacterium | reverse complement strand
CCTTTGCCAGCACCTTCATCCGGGCGATGTTGCGAGGGCCGGTGCTGCGGTCGGTATAGAGGTAGCGCGCGCCATCGCGGAATTCGATGGTGATCGAGTGAGCGCCGATTTCGTAGCCGGTGACGCCAGCGTCGCCGCTGCGATTTCCGTATCGATGCATGCTGGCGTCCCCCGTGAAGGTCCTTCCTGAGGGGACTGCGCCGGAAGCAGGATGTTCCGGCGACGAGGGGCGGGATGCGAAGGAAGCTAAGCCGTGGCCGCGATGGGCGGGGTGCGATTGAACAGCCCTTCCGCCACCAGCAGATTCGGTACCCAGCACAGCCCGGCAACGACCGGGTAGGCGGATTCGAACGGAATGCCCAGTAGCGCCGATGCTGGCAGGTACAGCCGCAGGGTGACGGCCGCGAAGGTCAGCGCGAAGTTGCGCACCATCCAGCGCTGGTGAGCGGCCACGTTGCCCGAGCGGATCGCCAAGTAGGCACGGACACCGGTGTACAGCCACGCCAAGGCCAGCCCCGCAAACCCCCAGCGCGCCACCGGCCCGCCGAAAGCATGCGTCGACATGAACAATCCAGCCAGGCCACCAACGAGAATGCCGACGCCAAGATAGAGCCGCCCGCACCAGCGATGCAGCGCTGGCCGCCGGGTGCGTAAGGTCCGAGAGAACTGGAATGGCCCCAGGGCAAGCGCCAAGATCGCCCCGAATACGTGGGCATAGATGGCCAGCGAAAACGCCCGGAAGGTCGCCTGCATGTCCGGCTGCAACAGGCTGCCAAGCGGCAGGAAGCCGTAAGCCACCACCGCGTAGCCAGCGACGCCCAGCGATAGGAAAGCCATGATGGCAAAGCCGGGTAGACGCATGAGGCGGTCCTTTCGGGGAATCGGATCATGCTAATTGAATTTCGCCTGGATGACACCATACCGATGCGTTTACAGTAACGGCAGACAGCCTGTGGGCAGGGTAAGGAACGCCACATAGCGATGAACCCACACCGAGACGGCAGCAAGCTGCACGACGTGCAAAACAACATCGACGCGACGGCTGGTGCTGGGCCGGGTCGTGGTGTCGCCCGTGCCGAGACGGTGCAACTGCTACAGAGCACGCTGCCTGGGGTCGAGGCTACGGTGGCGGAAACCTCGCGGCACTTCGCCAAGCACACCCACGATCAGTTCGGGATCGGGCTGGTGATCCAGGGTGGGCAACGCTCCGCCAGTGGCCGGGGTGTGGTGGAGGCCCTGCGTGGAGACGCGATCACCGTCAATCCCGGGGAGGTGCATGACGGCATGCCACTCGACCACAGTGGCCGGAGCTGGCGGATGCTGTACTTCGACCCGGCGTTGGTGTTCCACGCGGCTGCCGAGCTGCTGGATCGGCCGGCCCTTGGCGCGGAGTTCGAACGCCCGGTCGTGCGTGACGCGCAGCTGGAGGCGTGCTTCGTGCAGCTGTTCCGCACGGCGACGTCGGCCGCAACGGGCACACTGGCGGGGGAGGTGACGCTGTGCACGCTGCTACAGCATATGCTCACCCGGCACGCCACGGTGCGGGCACCACGGCAGCGGAACAGCGCCATTCTGCGGGCTCGGCAGTGTATCGATGACGATCCGGCATCCAACCCGTCGCTGTCTGACCTGGCCGAGCTTGCCGGGTTGAACCGTTTTCAGTTGCTGCGTAGTTTTGTGAAGGAAACGGGACTGCCTCCCCATGCTTACCTAGTACAACGCCGAACGCTGCTGGCACGTGAACTGATCGTAGCCGGCGTGCGCCTTGTCGACGCCGCCGCGCAAGCCGGCTTCTCGGACCAGAGTCACATGAATCGTGCCTTCATGCGCTTCTTCGGCTATACGCCTGCGCGCTTTGCGGCGTCGGTCCGGAAGGCCTGAGCGCCTCCCATTGTCAGCCCTCCCGCTCGGGCGGGTTTCATGGCACCCCTGCAATTTCGTTCAAGAGTCCGACCGTCCGTGGTCCCTAGACTGGTTTCCGTCTGATCAACCAGAGGAAGGAAACCATGTCGGATCGAACAACCGGATACCTGTATTGCACGCTGGCCATGGCAACCGTCGGTAGCACGGTGGTGGCCAGCAAGCTGATCGCCGCTGGCCTGCCGCCCTTTACTGCTGCACTGCTGCGGTTTGCGCTGGCCAGCCCGGTGTTCCTGGTGTTGCTGCGTATCACCGGCGAGACCTGGCCCCGACTAGACTGGCACGATCGGCTGCTGTTGATGATTCAGGCCGGAGCCGGCAGCGTGGGGTACACGGTGCTGCTCATTGCGGGCATGCGCCTGGCGTCCGCGGCGGATGCAAGCGTGATCGCTGGCAGCTTGCCCGTGGTATCCGCGATCTTTGCGGTTGCCGCGCTCGGAGAACGCCCGTCACTACGGCTGATGGGTGCGGTGGGGCTGGCGACTGCGGGCGTCCTGGGATGCACCTTGCAGGCCTTTTCCCCGGCGGGTGGGACAAGTTCGCTGGCTGGCAATCTGCTGGTGCTGGCCGCCGTCGTCTGCGAGAGCTTGTTCATCCTGCTGAACAAGCGTCTGCGTGCTCGGGTCTCCCCGTTGCAGCAATCTGCCCTGATGACGGGGCTCGGCATGGTATTGGCCGTGGTCCCGGCAATGCTGGAGGCGCCGTGGACGCTGCATATGGATGCGACAGCGTTTGCCGGCGTGGCTTACTACGCGATTGTCCCGACGGTGGGCGGCTTCCTGCTGTGGTATGCGGGGGCTTCGCGCCTGTCCGGTGCGGAAGCCGGCCTGTTTACCGCCGTTGCGCCGGTGACCGCCATGCTGCTGGCGGCCTTCTTCCTGCGTGAGCAGGTGACGACGGTGCAACTGGTCGGTATCGGCTGCGTGCTGGCTGCCGTGGCACTGACCACGCTGGGCGGACGGCCCTTTCGGGCCGCCTAGCGCCGCTCAGGCGGGATGCCGCGCCAGCAGCGCCCAGATTCCTGCGGCCGACAGCAGCGATCCGCCCGCCAGGTTGAATCGCCGCTGTGCGCGTCGGGACGCCAGCAGGCGGCTGGCCGACGACGCGAACATCGCGTAGAGCGTGGAGTTGATCATCGCCATCGTCACGAAGGTGACTGCCAACACCCACAGCTGCGGCGTGACCGGCGCATGTGGATTGAGGAACTGGGGCAGGAAGGCGACGAAGAACACCACGCCCTTCGGGTTGAGCGCCGTCACCAGCCAGGTGTTGAGGAACAGCCGCCAGCGGGAGGCCGGCACGGCCGGCGTTGCCAGTTCGGTGGCCGATACCCCGGCCCGCAGCAGCTTGCTGCCCAGGTAGAGCAGGTACAGACCGCCCGCCCACTTGACCACCGTGAACCAGAACGCCGAGGCTGCCAGCAAGGCCCCCAGCCCCAGTAACGACAGCATCAGTGCGGTCGAATCGCCCAGTGCGACCGCCGCCACCAGCGGCAGATTGGCCCGCCGCCCGTGCGCCATCGAATAGCTGATGACGGTCAGGATGGTCGGGCCCGGGATGATTAGCAGCACCGCCGAAGCGGCGACAAAGGCAAGCCAGAGCTGGAAGGACATGACGGTTGCTCCCCGGTTTACGCCTGGCCCGGTGCGGGCAGGCTGTAGTCGAATTCGTAGTAGTGCTTGCCGCCTTCGATGGTCAGCCGGAAGTCGCCTACCAGCCCGGCCATTTCACCGGTGCCCGAATCCGGCACCACGGTGATCGACAAGCGCTGCGCGCCGCGATCCATCGTGCCGGTGTGCTGCAGCACAAAGCTGCCGGCCAGGCCATGCAGCTGGCCCGTCACCCGCTCGATGGCCACATAGCCGGCCGACCCTTGCGTGCCGGTCAGCGCGGACAGCATCTGCCCCTTGGTGGTGGCGAGCAGGTCGCCGTCGATGCGCTTGTCGATCGACATGCGGCCGAGCGACACGCCATCGACGGTGTCGGCATCGTCCATCGGCTTGAGGGTGACCTCGAAGGTGCCGCGGGCAGTCCGCGAAATCCTCTCGGACATGGGGTGGGTCCTTTCTGCAAAAAGCATTTGAGTCGGCCAGGTCAGGGATGCATCCCCTGCCAGGCCTGGATCAGGGCCGAAAAATCCGGTGGGTTGCGTGGGTACTGTAAGCCGCCGTCATCCACATTCATCCATGCCTGACGGCTGTCTGTCCAGATGTGCCCAGCCAGTTTCAGCGAGTGGGTGTCATCCAGCGTGCCAGGCTTGATGCTCAGAATGTCCGGTTGCTGCAGGATCTGGTGGAACAGCCGCGTGCCGCAGGTGGGGCAGAAGCGGCAGGCCATCTGCTGGCCGCTTGGCGTATGGCGAACCCATTCCCGCAGTACGCCCTGATGCAGGGTCAGTTGCGGGTCCTGCACCCACAGCGCCATGCCGAAGGCACTGGAGGATTGGCGCTGGCATTCGGTGCAGTGGCAGGCATAGAGGGTGAGCGGCGTGCCCATCACTTGGTAACGGACTTCGCCGCATTGGCACTGGCCGGTGAAGGTGGCTGCCATGTCAGCTGTAGTCGGTGATCCGCAACAGCTTGCCGTCACGGAATTCGAATTCGGATCGCCCCTGCAGGCGCAGTGTGTCGCCGGCTTTCATCCCGTTCGGCAGATTGGCGGCCAGCACGCCTTGGTAGTCGATCTCGACCGTTGCAACTTCGTCGCTGATGTCTAGCCGGGTGACCGTCTGACAACGCGATGCAAACAATCCCTTCGACTGCTCCGCCAACTGGCGGAACGCCATGGCCCCGCTCGTCTCCACATCGACCTCGCCGCCCGACACGTTGCGGAACAGCACGTCCGGATGCACCACGGCCAACATGCCATCGATGTCGAAAGCGTTGTAGGCGGCGATATAGCGTTCGATGGTCTGCTGTTGTGCTTCGCGGGTCATGTGGGGCTCCTGGTGGGATCGGTCACGACGTTGATGCACACCGGGGCGATGGGTTTAGCCGCCGGGGCGTACGAACTCCCACTATACCGGCGGCATGTTTTGTATACGAGCAGCGTGTACAACGCCTGGGCGAACGGCGGGCAGCGATCAGGCCAAGGGAAGCGCAAGCCGCATTTGCGGCCTGACCCGTTGTGGATCATCGTCGATTGGGGCGGGTACTACGCCAACCCGGATTGCGCCACAAGCGCTGTAGAACGGCTCGGCATATGGGTCGGAATCGATTTCCAGGCTGGCGAAGCCGGCCTCTGCGGCGAGCCGGCCGGCATGTCCGAGCAAGGCCTTGCCGATGCCACACCGCATGAAGGCCGGGTCCACCCACAGGTGCTCCAGGTGTGCTTCAAGCGGACCGAGCACCAACTGATGAAAGCCCGCAATCCGGCCGTCCTTCTCCACCACGAAGACGGGATGGAGGCGGATCGATTTCTCCGTGGGCGAGAGGTCTGCCTGCCAAGCTGCAAGCTGCGCTGCCGAATATCCCCAGAACGCCTTGGCGGCCCGCGCGATGCGGGCTAGTTCGCCAAGCTCTTGGAGGCGAGCGGGGCGGATCAACAAGACGCCGTCGACAGCCATGCAGGCTGATCAGGCTGGGTTTTGCGACACCCGCGGGTGCCGGTAGATGTGCCAGACCGAACCACGGAATTCCACCTCTTGCTCCAGCGTCGCACCAACGGCTAGCGCCAACTGAATGGACGCCGCATTTTCCCCGTTGATGAAGCTGATCGGCATTTGCTCCGGAAAGTGCGTGGACGCCATCCGCTGCACCGCCCGAACCGCTTCCGACGCATAGCCCTTGCCCCAGTATTTGCGGGTCAATGCCCACTTGATTTCCGGCTCCGGCCAGTCGTTGGGGTACCACAGGCCAGCGGTGCCCAGCACCTGCTGTGTGGCGGTCTCGACGATGGCGTAGGGGCCATAGCCGCGCAGCTGCCAATGTCCGACCATGCTGGCCATCGCCCGCCAGCTTTCGCCTTCCGTGAGCGATCGGCGGAAGGTATAGCGGGTGGCTTCCGGGTCGGTGTAGTGCTCGTGCATCGCGGGCCAGTCTTCATGCGCGAACTGGCGCAAGGTCAGGCGGGGCGTGGTCAGGGTGTGGGGGATGGACATGGGCTTTCCGCTTTCGGGCACGGATCAGGGGTGGGGAAAAGTGGCGAGATAGCGCGCCGGGATGTCGACCGGGAACAGTGCTCCGGCCAAGGCCAGCACGATCAGCAACGCGGCCGTCAGACCCAGCAGTGGCGGCATGGAGGCCACCAGTAGCCTGACCGACGCAGCTCGGTCCTGCACCTGCCAGTAGGCTGCGCAGCGAGGTGGGTGAACAGCGCGGCGACCGCCAGGAAGTAGTACGGTGCAAAGAACAGTGCAAAGGGCGGCACATGCAGGCCCGCCGCCGCGAAATAGAAGTTGGTGTCCAGCCCCAGTACGCCACGTCCGAACAGTACCGCGCCGACATGCAGCAGCAGGAAGAACGCCAGGTAGGCGCCAGAGATCGCCTGCAGCCAGGGCATGATGCCACGCCGCGCGTGCCAGCCGCGGATCACGAAGGTGAGCCCCGTGATGACCTGCGTCGCCACGCAGACAAGCAGTGCTGCTTCCACCAGTGGGTAGCGGTAGACCTGCCGTGCTGCCTTCATGAAAGCGAGGTGGGCGGAGACGCCGCTCAGCCCGACCAGGTGGTTCGCCATGTGCAGCGTGACGAAGGCTGCCAGCAGGATGGCAGAGGTGGCGTGGAGTCGTCGCAGGGTCAAGGTGTTGGTCCGATGGTCTCGGGCGGGGGAGTCGTCCGAGAGCCGGAGGATGGATTGGTGCCAAGGCCGTCCAGCACGGTGAGCACTTCCGCAGCCTTCCTCTGACGCAGCGATTTCCAGTCCGCGGTGTCTTTGCCGGCGGCGCGGTCCGACAGATAGGCCCACTCCGGATTCGGCCGGTCATGATCCCGGCGGGCTTGTAGCCATGCCTGTGCGAACTCGTCGAAGCGGGGCGCAGTGCCGCTGCGCCAGATATCGTTGAGCAGGATGCGCGCGATAGCGCCATCCCGGTACGCCCCGTCGGTCAGCGATCGGAGCAGCGCCATCATCGCCTCGTTGCGCTTGTCGTACTGGCCGTAGTGCAGCTGGTCTTCGGGGCGAAGCGCGGCGGGCAAGGGGGAGAAATCCACCACCGATGCCGGGAAGCAAGTGCCCGCCAGCACCTCCCCTGTCAGCAGGTAATGACGCAGGCGGCCGAGCACGATGCCCTTGCGGTCTTCTTCCCCCGTGCTGCGGCTGCCACCGTCTGGCATCGCGTAGCGGATGGCAAAGGGAATCACCCGTCGGCGGCAAAACGCCTTGATCTCGTCCTGGTTCAGGTAGTCGAGCCCATCGAGCAGGGCTTGCTGGTCCTCGGTGGCGAGATGGGCGATCAGGGAAGGCATGCGGACGGGGATGGAAGGTTTGCCAAGAGCCTAGGGGCGGGTGGGGGAGGCGTCAAGACCGACGTCATGGAGTGCGTCTGCGGCTGTCTTCAACCACCGTACAGTCGCCTGAGCCGCAGGTGACGATACCGGAACACCCATCGGTAGACGGGCAACATCAGGGCGGCCATGCTGGGAATGCGGCTCTCGACGGTGACGGTGTCGGTCACGATGCAGCCGGATGCAGTCGGCGTGGTGTGGCGCGCATGCTGCCAGACCCGGTTCACCCAAGAACTGGAGCGTTCCAGGAAGCCTTCGCCGGGGTTCAGTTGTTTCAACCGGAGCAGGTGCACGTCCACCGGGATCACACCGAACAGCAGGATCAGGCTG
>CBIHQA010000158.1:0-7741 GCA_966211475.1 uncultured Neisseriales bacterium | reverse complement strand
GCGAAGCGCATCGCGCGGACATGGGCGGCGGCGGCGATCTCGCCGGACCGGGCCATCAGGGCCTGCTCGTGGGCATCCTTCACCAGCCGCATCTCGTGGACCAGCATGCGGATGTCGCGCAGATCCTGCGGTGCGGCCAGCGCGGAACGCTTGGCACTGCGCGCCTGGCCCAGCGCATCCAGCATACGGCGGTCGAAGTCGGCGTCGTCGCCCAGCGGGTACCAGAGGGTAGGTTGATCGGCCAGCAGTTCGGGCAGCCGGGCGGTGAAGTCGTCCACCACATAGGCCTCGTCGAAGCCGAAGGCTTCTTGTGCCGCCTTCGGCCCGTAGCGGAAGCCCTCCCAGATTTCGCGCGTCTCGTCCTTCTGGCGGCAGAACAGAATCTGCTTGGGCGTGTCGCCACCGATCAGCGCGATCACCGCTTCCGGTTCATCGAAGCCGGATAGATAGTAAAAGCTGCTGTCAGGCCGGTAAGGGTAGGGCGTGTCCGCATTGCGGATGCGTTCCGGCGCGGTCGGAATCAAAGCGATGCCGGCGCCCATCGTGTCGATCAGGCGTTGTCGGCGGGCACGGTAGAGGGGGGCGTCCGGCATGCTTGGCTCCCGGCGGGCGGCGCGTGACCACCCGACTGCGTTGGAGACGAACACTGGCGACGATGCAGGCCGCCGATGCAGACCGGGCGCGCCGGCCTGCCTGTGTCGTCTTTACTCGTCGCTGTCCAGCACGGCGGAGGTGTAGATTTCCTGCACGTCGTCCAGGACTTCCAGCGCGTCCAGCAGCTTCTGCATCTTCACCGCGTCGTCGCCGGTCAGTTCGGTCTCGTTGTCCGGGCGCATGGTGACTTCGCCCATCTCGGCCTTGAAACCGGCCTTTTCCAGCGTTTCCTTGATGGTCACGAACTCATACGGCGGGGTCAGCACTTCGATCGAGCCGTCGTCGTTGGTCAGCACATCGTCGGCGCCGGCTTCCAGCGCGGCTTCCATCAGCGCATCTTCGTCGGTGCCCGGCGCGAACACCAACGTGCCGCAATGCTTGAACAGGAAGGCCACCGAGCCGTCCGTACCCATGTTGCCACCGTACTTGGAGAAGGCGTGGCGCACGTCGGCAACGGTACGGGTGCGATTGTCGGTCAGGCAGTCGACGATCACGGCGGCGCCGTTGATGCCGTAGCCTTCGTAGCGGATTTCTTCGTAGTTGACGCCTTCCAGCTCACCGGTACCGCGCTTGATGGCGCGGTCGATGTTGTCGGCCGGCATGTTCTCTTCCTTGGCCTTGTCGATGGCCAGGCGGAGACGCGGGTTGAAGTTGAGATCCCCGCCGCCCATCTTGGCTGCGACGGTGATTTCCTTGATCAGCTTGGTGAAGATCTTGCCGCGCCGGGCGTCCTGGCGCCCCTTGCGGTGCTGGATATTTGCCCATTTGCTGTGGCCAGCCATGGTTCTTCCTTACGTTTCTATATTCGATGCAAAGGGGGAATTTTACTTCAGGAGGACTGCCGCCACCACCCGCCGGCCTTCCGCCATCAGGATGTTGAAGGTACGGCAGAGCGCGCCGGTATCGAGCGCCTCCACGCCGACGCCCCGTTCGGCTAGCGACTTGAACAGACGGGGGTGCGGAAAGCGGATGCGCTCGCCGGTGCCGAGCAGCACCACCTCCGGTTCGAAGCGCAGCAGGTATTCGAAGTGTTCGGCGGTCAAGGTGTCGAAATCGGTGGCGGGCCAGTCCACGTCCACCGTATCGGCCGTCACGGCCACGCTGGTGCGGATGTCTTCTTCGTTGACCTTGACGTAATCGCTGCCGTAGCCGACGAAGGTGTTGCCGGCATCGCGGTTCTGATGAAGTTTCATTGGAATGTTCGGGAATAAGGTTATGCCGATTCCCGCAGCGCAGCATTCATTGCAAACCGCGCATTGTCGGGGCCGGACGGTTCCGATAGGATTATGAATCCGTCGAAGTATCGATGGCAAAACATATACTTGCGTGAGCAAGGCTCCCTCGAGAGGAGAGGGTGCGTGGGGTGAGTCAAGCGCAACCGCGTTTCCCGACCATGGTTCGACCGGTCGGGCTTTGCCCGACACCCATCCCGTTCCTGTCGAATCGCCGTGCTCGCGCCGTTAACGCCCCGGAAAGCACCACCCTATGCCGCGCGACCGCCAGCCCCGTCCCGCCCGACGGTCGACCGTCTCCACCCCATCCGTGTCCAGAGCCATGCAGCCCATCCTGAAGTCCGCCAAGCTTGCCAACGTCTGTTACGACATTCGCGGACCGGTGCTCGCTCGTGCCAAGCAGATGGAGGAAGAGGGCCAGCGCATCATCAAGCTGAACATCGGCAACCTGCAGCCGTTTGGCTTCGCGGCGCCGGAAGAGATCATTCAGGATGTGATCCACAACTTGCCGGACGCCAGCGGCTATTGCGACTCCAAAGGCTTGTTCGCGGCGCGCAAGGCGGTGATGCACTACACCCAGCAGAAAGGGGTGAAGGGCGTCGGCATGGAAGACATCTACATCGGCAACGGCGCGTCCGAGCTGATCGTGCTGTCGATGAATGCGCTGCTGAACACGGGCGACGAAGTGCTGGTACCAGCGCCCGACTACCCGCTGTGGACCGCCGCCGTGTCGCTATCCGGCGGCACCGCCCGGCACTACATCTGCGACGAATCGAATGGCTGGCTGCCGGACTTGGACGACATCCGCGGCAAGATCGGCCCGAACACCCGCGCCATCGTGGTGATCAACCCCAACAATCCGACCGGTGCACTGTATCCGGACGACGTGCTCAAGGGCATCCTGGAGCTCGCCCGCCAGCACCAGTTGATCGTCTACGCCGACGAGATCTACGACAAGGTGCTGTATGACGGCGCCACGCACACCGCCATCGGTTCGCTCGCGGAAGACGTGTTCTGTGTGACCTTCGGCGGGCTGTCGAAGAACTACCGCGCCTGTGGCTACCGCGCCGGCTGGATGATCCTGTCCGGCGAGAAGCGCCACGCGCAGGACTACATCGAGGGCCTGAACATGCTGGCCTCGATGCGGCTGTGTGCCAATGTGCCGGCTCAATATGCGATCCAGACCGCCCTGGGCGGCTACCAGAGCATCGACGACCTGGTGGCGCCGGGTGGGCGCCTGGCCAAGCAACGCGACCTGGCCTGGGAACTGCTGACCGCGATTCCCGGCGTCTCCGCCGTCAAACCGAAGGGGGCGCTCTACCTGTTCCCCCGACTCGACCCCAAGATCTACCCGATCGCGGACGACCAGCAATTCATCCTCGAACTCCTACAGGAGGAAAAGGTGCTGCTGGTACAGGGGACGGGCTTCAACTGGCCGAGTCCGGATCATTTCCGCGTGGTGTTCCTGCCGCACGAGGATGACCTGAAGGATGCCATTGGCCGCATCGCCCGTTTTCTCGAACACTATCGAAAACGTCACGCCGCGTGAGCGTTGCCGGTCGCCTCACCGGCGCCACCGGCCGTTCGCCGCTGTAAAACGCAACCTAGGGTAAGAAGTCGTATGAAACCGATCAAAGTGGGTCTGCTGGGTATTGGAACGGTAGGCGGCGGCACGGCCGCTGTCCTGAAGCGCAACGCCGAGGAAATTCGCCGCCGTGCTGGCTGCGAAATCCAGATCACCCGCGTGGCGACCCGCACCCCGTCTCGCGCCACCGGCGTGGTGGACACCCACGTCCAGGTCGACACCGACATGTCCGCGGTGGTCAACGACCCCGAAATCGACGTGGTGGTGGAGCTGATCGGTGGCACGACGACCGCCAAGGAGCTGGTGCTGGCCGCCATCGACCAGGGCAAGCACGTGGTCACCGCCAACAAGGCGCTGATCGCCACCTACGGCAATGAGATCTTCGCCCGCGCCCGCGAGAAGAACGTGATGATTGCGTTCGAAGGCGCGGTGGCCGGTGGCGTGCCCATCATCAAGGCGATCCGCGAGGCGCTGACCGCCAACCGCATCGAATGGGTGGCCGGCATCATCAACGGCACCTCCAACTTCATCCTGACCGAGATGCGCGAAAAGGGCGCGGGCTTCGAGGACGTGCTCAAGGAAGCACAGCGCCTCGGTTACGCCGAAGCCGACCCGACCTTCGACATCGAAGGCAACGACGCCGCCCACAAGCTGACCATCCTCAGCGCGCTGGCGTTCGGCATCCCCTTCCAGTACGACCAGGCCTACATCGAAGGCATCACCAAACTGACCGCCGCCGACATCAAGTACGCCGAGGAACTGGGCTACCGCATCAAGCTGCTCGGCATCACTCGCCGTGCGCCGGGCGGCATCGAGCTGCGCGTGCACCCGACGCTGATCCCGGAAAAGCGCCTGATCGCCAACGTCAACGGCGTGATGAACGCCGTGCTGGTGAAGGGCGACGCCGTCGGCTCCACCCTCTACTACGGCCCGGGCGCCGGAGCCGAACCGACCGCATCCGCCGTGGTGGCCGACCTGGTCGATGTGGCCCGCCTGCTGACCGCCGACCCGCAGCACCGCGTGCCGTTGTCCGCCTTCCAGCCGGACATGCTGTCCGACGACGCGATCCTGCCCATCGAAGAGGTCACCACCTCCTACTACTTGCGCCTGCAGATGGCGGACCGTACCGGCGTGCTGGCCGACGTCACCCGCATCCTGGCCGAACGCCGCATCTCCATCGAGGCGATGTTGCAGAAGGATCCGCACGGCGGCACCGCAGAGATCGTGATCCTCACGCACCTGGCGAAGGAAAAGGACGTGAACGACGCGATCCGCGCAATCGAAGGGCTGGAAACCAGCGCCGGCAAGGTGACGCGCATCCGGATGGAAACGCTGGGTTAAACCCGGAAAACGACTATGTAGGTTGGGTTGAGCCGAAGGCGAAGCCCAACAAGCGCGGTTTCCGCGGTGAACGTTGGGCTTCGCTGCGCTCAACCCAACCTACAAAAACGACAGAACAAGCAGAGATCGAGATGCTCTACCTCTCCACCCGCGGCGGCATGTCGCCCAAGACTTTCTCCGATGTCCTGCTGATGGGCCTCGCACCGGATGGCGGCCTCGCAATGTGCGACCACTATCCCAAGGTCAGCCGGGACGAGCTCTCCCGCTGGCGCGGCCTGTCCTACGCGCAGCTTGCCTTCGAGGTGATCCGCAAGTTCGCCACCGACATCCCGGAAGCGGACCTCCAGGCCCTGGTCGACAAGACCTACACCAAGGCGGTGTACGGCAGCGACGACATCACGCCGCTCAAGACGCTGGAACCCGGTCTGCACCTGCTGCAACTGTCCAATGGCCCGACGCTGGCCTTCAAGGACATGGCGATGCAGCTGCTCGGCAACCTGTTCGAGTACGCGCTGGCCAAGACCGGGCAGGAGCTGAACATCCTCGGCGCCACCTCCGGCGACACCGGCTCCGCTGCCGAATACGCGATGCGCGGCAAGAAGGGTGTGCGGGTGTTCATGCTGTCTCCAGACGGCAAGATGAGTGCCTTCCAGCGCGCGCAGATGTTCAGCCTGCAGGACCCGAACATCCACAACATCGCCATCGAGGGCATGTTCGACGACTGCCAGGACATCGTGAAGGCGGTCTCCAACGATCACGCCTTCAAGGCCACTCACCACATTGGCACGGTCAACTCGATCAACTGGGCGCGCGTCGTCGCCCAGGTGGTGTACTACTTCAAGGGCTACTTCGCCGCCACGACTTCGAACGACCAGCAAGTGTCATTCGCGGTGCCCAGCGGCAACTTCGGCAACATCTGCGCTGGCCACATCGCGCGCCAGATGGGCCTGCCGATCCGCAAGCTGATCCTCGCCACCAACGAAAACGACGTGCTCGACGAGTTCTTCCGCACCGGCATGTACCGTCCGCGTGGCACGGCGGAGACTTTCGTCACCTCCAGCCCGTCGATGGACATCTCCAAGGCGTCCAACTTCGAGCGCTTCGTGTTCGATCTGGTCGACCGAGATCCGGAGCATGTGCAAGCGCTGTGGAAGCAGCTCGCCGACGACGGCTACTTCGATCTCTACAAGACGCCTTACTTCGAACGCATCGCCGGCTTCGGCTTTGTGTCTGGCCGCAGTAGCCATGCCGACCGGCTGGATACCATCCGCGACACCTGGAAGCGCTATGGTGTGGAGATCGACACCCACACCGCCGACGGTCTCAAGGTGGCGCGCGAATACCGCGAAGAAGGCGTGCCGCTGCTGTGCCTGGAAACCGCGCTGCCGGTGAAGTTCGAGGAAACCATGGTCGAAGCGCTGGGGCATCGCCCGGCACGTCCGGCCGGCCTGGAAGGGATCGAGGACCTGCCGCAGCGGGTCACCGTGATGTCGGCTGACGTGGCGCAGGTCAAAGCCTTCATCGTCGAGCACACCCGGAGTTGATGGCCTGATTGCCCGTTAGACAACACAAAGGCGCCCGCGGGCGCCTTTGTGTTTTGTCGTGTCGGAACCATCAGATCGGCTGAATCACCAGCGGCACCACCACAATCGCCCCGATGGCGAGCCACACCCCCACCCCCAGCGAATACACCGTGTAGGCCAGCGACAGCGCCTCTACATGGGTATCCAGCTTCAGCAGTGCGAATGTGCCGTGGTAAAGCAAGCTGGCAGACGCCCATAGCCCCACCAGGCTTGCCAGGATCACCAGTGTCGGGCTCGGTACGGCCAGTGCGATCGGCGACAGCCACAGCGGCACGGCGGTGATCGCCGCCAGCAGGAAGGTGTCGTGATAGTCGGCCTTCAGGTTCTGCGTGGCCGCTACGCTCTGGATCGCCCAGCCCATCAGGGGCACAGTGGCCAGTTCCACCAGGAAGAAGGTGAGCGCGACCGCTACCCAACGTGGCCAACTGGCGACGATGCCATACGCCTGCGAGTGGTGATTGCCCGCCCACAGTAGCATCAGGGGCGGAACGGCCGACAACGGCAGCACCAGGAAGAAAAAGGTTTTCCAGACAGAAGGGTGGATGCCGCTCAGATCCCGCCAACCGCGGTCGAACGACACCACCATGGATGGATAGTCACTGACTCGCATCATCGATCCTCCACATTGCATGCCGGGAAAACCGGCATCCTAGAGCCTGTTCGCGTCTTATTTGCGAGCCGGCCCTAAGTTCACCTTAGACCACGCCATGGTGGCTGGTGCGATGCAAACGGGATGGAAGCTGACGGACGGCCGCTGCCCGTCACCGGCGTGATGGCCGGGGCGGGCAGGGTGAACTACTTATGCTTCTTGCGGGGGACGGCCGACTTTTTGGCGGACGCCTTGCCGGATGTCGCCTTGGTCGCAGCCTTGCCCTTGGAAGTGGCCGGGGCTTTGCCCTTGCGACTGCCGGGCTTGGCGGGCGCTTCTTCCTTGGTGGCGGCCTTGGACTTGACCTTGCTGCATTGCTCCACGGTCTTGCGTTTGCCCTTCACTTTGACCGTCTTCTTCACGCAGCGGGTTTCCTCCCGCGGCGCTTCCGGTTCGGCCTTGGCAGCGGGCGCTGCCGCATCGGGCTTGTCGTCCGGCAGCTGGTCGCCGTAGTTGGGCGTGTCAAAGGGCAGCGGTGGCGGCGAATCCGCCGACGCGACAAGGGGGAACACGGGGAGCAGGCACAGCAGCAGACGGAGCGGGATCGAACGGAACGGCAGTCGGGACGGCATTCTGGTCGTAGGTCTGGTCGGCATGAGCGAGCGGGTCGATCCAGCGGGTCGACACCGGGTTGCAAACAAGACGGGGGGGGGGCCGGCCGCCTGGGGGCGACCGCGCCCCCCCCCCCGCCGGGGCC
>CBIHQA010000157.1:0-7814 GCA_966211475.1 uncultured Neisseriales bacterium | reverse complement strand
TGTAATAGCTGTAGCTGGTGAGGTCGGTGACGTCCGAACGCGGGCCGTCGGCGCTGAGCATCTGGCCGAAGCTGTTGTAGGTGTAAGTCCAGGCCCGCGGGCTACCAACCAACGTGGCAGCAAAACCTTGGCTACCGTTCGTGTCGGACGTCGCCTGCACCGTTACGCTGGTGAGGTTGCCCGACGCGTCGTAGCCGTAAGTGGTGAGGCGCTTCGGTTCCGCGACCTTCAGCGGCAGCCGGTAGGTGCTGTGCCACTGGGTGCTGATGGTGCGCGCCTGGGCGGTGCCGGAGGCTTCCACCCGCTGCGTTTCGAGATTCCTCGCCAGGTCGTAGCTGTAGGTGGTGAGGTTGCCGTTGAAGTCGGTGTAGGAGGCGAGATTGCCCTGCGCGTCGAAGATCTGACTGCGGGTTTTGCCGGGAGCCAGCGGGTTCGATTCCGATACCGGGCGGTTCACGCCCAGGGTCGAGGACATCGTGTACAGGATCTGTGCGCCTAGCGGATTGGTCACTGTCACGTTGGTGATTAACCCAGAGCCATCTCGGGTGTAGGTCACGCCATACTGGCCGACACCGCCAGCGCGGGTACTGTCGACCGCAAAACCTGTCGTTGCGTCATAGTTCCAATTGGAAGTAACTACGCCATTCTCGTCTGTGAGGCTAGTCAGCAGCGCAGGTTGTAACACTCCGCTGATCGTGAGGCTGGTATAGCCATATTGACGTGTCTTTCCGTCCGGGTAGGTGACCTTAATTAGATTGCTGTTGGCATCGTAGCTATAGTTGATCTGCCGGCCGTCCGGTTGAGTCAATACATTCAATCGTCCACTTGCATCGTAAGTAAATTGCAGCGACCGACCGTAACTATCAACAATCTGGCTTAATCTATTACCATTTCCATAAGTAAAACTTAAAACTAGCCCGCTTCGCTCCGTACGGCTTGTCATTCGCCCTAAACCATCATAGCGCTCGACAGCATCATCTTGAGCTTGATATTGCCAACCATCACTTAGCTTTGTGAGCTTACCCACCACATCCGCATCGCTCACCCAAGTTGTACCATTACTGGTCCGATAGCGTATCGTTCGTCCGTCCCCTCTCAACAACAGAACGTCGGCGGATGCATCAGGTTGATATAAAAAAACATCATAGCTATGACGCCAACGATTTCCTAACACCCGGGTCGCTGCTGTCAAATATGTATAGATGCCCGAACTATCGAAATATCGGACAAATGAAAGCTCTTTTCTACCGCTGGGGACGTAATCAAATTCTTTTTGAACTTTTCTACCAGAATCTATTGAAACAGGATTTCCAAACAAAATAGGGACATTCCCATCACATTGGAAGCATGGCGGCTTATTCTGTTTCGGTGGTTGACAGCCGTAGACGGAATCATATGCTGTTCCGTTTTTACAACTAGACGGGGGCGGGCCAGGGTCTGCACTAACCTGGCGTGCTTGCCCCATAAAAAAAAGATAGAACGGATTATCCGGCGTTGTATTTCTAACACAGTCATAATTCACAGCCGCAATGACGGGATACCAAACCTCCTCATACATTCCGGTCGAGCCCGCCTCAAAAGTTCCCGGTCCTTTCATAATCACCTTATTGGTGTAGTCGAGACGACCGTTGCCAAAACGGCAATACGCGAGTGCAGCCTCCTCAGCTGTGGCATACCCCTTTCCGTTGTTCACCCATGGGGTAAGTGCAAAAGCCGGATTCGAGGACATGTGCACTAACAATAGTCCTAACAACAAACCGATGACGGCGCGCGCATCTAGTAGTTTCATTGCTTTTTTCTCTCCCTACGCCTTACTCGAGCACCGCCAGCGGCAGCTCGCCCAACAACATGATTCGAGTTTTACAGTTTCACCCGCTATGCCCGGCTCCAATCAGGTGGCCCGCACGGTCATAGTGGTAGTAGCGGTCATTGACCGCATGCTTCGCGCCTCGTCGCTCTAGTGCGTTAAGTTCGTACCCGGCCGTACCCGAGGGAGCCGTGGCCGACCTAAGCTGACCACACAAGTCAGAGATAAACTGATTAGCCTCCCCCTACGTCGCGCTACAGTTGGCATCGAGCAGGTCACGGCCTGACTGCTGCCAGTGATTGACTGCATTACCTGCTACACATTGGAAACTGCGACGGCAGCTCAGCCCTACGCGAGGCTCAGGCGAGCCGTACCCCGATCACCGATCTGCGTCAGAAATCCAACGGCCGACACGGAGCCTCTTACAGCCCATTCGGGTATGCCCATCAAAAATGTCGATATACTACAGACATATTGATGGGTCCGCTATGCGAGATGAATTGATCGCGGGAGCGATGTATGGCGGAAGAATATCTAGGTGGGAAGGAGGGGCTCTTTGCCAAACGGTGAGTTCGAGATGGCCAAGACCGTTGTCTGGATGGATTCTCTGGGCGCCGTGCTCTCCACGCTCCTCGCGATCCTGCTGTTGATCGTGGGCCTGTTCCCAGCAGCGGGCACACCGGAAGAAGCCGACCTGCCGATGTTCGCTGTGGCGGTCGGCCTCTTTTGCTGGGCGCTGAGCTTTCTGTTTACCGTTGCGCTGGTTGCGATGCGCAACCACTGGCGGGGGTGTTGGTGGTTACAGGTGCTGCCGCTAGCCGTGTTGTTTGGCGAGCTCTTGTAAGCTTCAACATCATCTGACCGGGGTGGCAGACGGCACAGTTTGCCAACTAACGTTACGCCGGTGTGATTGGATCGGTGTTGATCCGCCGGCCCTGGGGATCGAAATAGCTCGCCAAGCGCTCGGTCTCTGCCTGCAGCATCTCCCAGAATCCGGGCCATTCGTTGAGAATCAGCGCTGCCGAACGTCGCGGGTACCGGAATACCTTCCCGGATTCGCTATCAATCACGAGCCGTGACCCATCGTAGCGATATCCCCCGATGCAAACATGCGTCTCCGGCGTTGCTTTCGGGCGTTCAACGGTATTGGCGAGCTCGAGTGCAAACGGCTGCCAGGCACCCTCCCGCACATAGGACGTGCGCAGGCCATCTAGGGTGAGACTTCCCGAGTACAGACTGATGCCATTCGCCACCCGCAGAAAGTCCCGGTAGCTGGTGGGCAGCGTTCTACCCAAGCGCGTTTCGAGTTCGAGCAGTTGCGTCTCATCGAGCCCGGGATAGACCACGTGAAACCACGCGTCGGGCGCCACATGGGATACGTGGCCAAAGAGCCGCACGCCCGTCGAGAGTGCCTTGTAGCCAAAGCTCTTGGCTCGCTCGACCAACGCCATCAAATGAATGAACGGATCGGTTTTCATTCATTTTCCCCGACTTGAAAATCCGGCACCGCTCACTGCGGCGTCATACGGGCGACAGGACACCAGGGCGGCCAGTACGATGAGCGCCGGCCAACCGATCGAGAACAGCCCAGCCCTACGCTTCCTCGTAGCCCTTGCGCAGCTTCTCCCCCACCAGCTTGTCCATTTCGCGCTGCGCGCGCTCGACGCTATCGAACTGTTTTACCGTACTCTGGCCACTGCTGCCCAGGCGGCCATAGGTCACCGTGAGTTCGGTCCCGCGCAGGCTCGCTCGCCAAAATTTGCGCGAGCTGCCCTGTTCGAAGCGCAAGCTTCGCACCTGCTCGGTGGCGGCTGATCCACCTTCATTGCCCGATTCGACGGGTACGGTGTCCGGCTCAGCGCGCTTGACGGGGCGCGCCTTGCGGGCGAGCGGCAACGGGGCGATCTCCACGTCGAGCGCACGGTCTTCACCATTGGCGAGCATGGCTTCGATGCGGGCGATCACGCCGTCTGGATCATCGCGCCAGTCCTTGCCCGGGATGTCGAGCACGCGCCAGCCGAAGCTACGCAGGATCGCCGGGCGGAATACGTAGCGCTCTGCAGTATCCGCCACGGTCTCCTGTGGACGATCGAGCAGGATGGCGAGCGCGTAGCCTTGTTTGGCTGGGTCGACGATCGCCAGGTCGCAGCGGAACTGCGAGCGGCCGACATTGGCCTGCACCTGGTGGCCGCGGGCGGTGAGCGCTGCCGCGAGCGCATCGCGAATGGGGTCGGTAACCGCCTGGCGGGTGAATGCGTGGCGTGCGCCCTGGTTGAGCGCGCCGAGCACCGTTTGCGCGCGTTCGAACTGGCCAGTGGCGCTCGCCTGGGCAAACTGCAGGAAGGTACGTAGCGCCGCGGCGCCGTCGTTATGCAGGTTGGTGATCGCTTCGGCCTGGATCGTGGATACCACCGCCATGCGGTGACGCGCGCGGCTGAAGATCACGTTGAGGCGCTTTTCTCCACCGCGCTGATTGATCGGACCGAAGTTCATCTGCATCTTGCCGTCCGGACCGGGGGCGTAGCAGATACTGAGGATGATCACGTCACGCTCGTCGCCCTGCACGTTCTCCAGGTTCTTCACGAACAGGCCGTTGAACTGGTCGTCGTCCTCGCGCACGTATTCGCGTTCGAGTCGCGTGGCGAAATCGGCGTCTTGCGCCGCTAGCGCATCGAGCGCCTCTTCGATCGCACTTTGCTGGGCTTCGGAGAAAGCAACCACGCCGAGACTGAGCCCGGTTTCGCGACGCAGCAGCTCGCGTACTGTCTGCGCGATGTAACGCGCCTCCGGCTGGTTGCTGCGCTCGAGGTACACGCCATCGCCCAGCCGGTGGAAGCTGATGGGGCGCGCGAGCAGCGCATCCGCCCCGCAAATGCCGGCGTCCGCCTGGTCGGAGCGCAGCGGCGCGGCTTCCGCGTCGGCGTGCTCGATCAACCGGTCGGGAATGGTCACCAGCCGGCCATCGTAGAACGCAGCGTTGGAGAAGCTGATCAGCGACTCGTGCCGGCTGCGGTAGTGCCAGGCGAGCAGCGTCGCCGGCAGGTTGCGGGCGGCTTGGTTCAGCAGGCTGTCGGCGTCGAGATTGATCGCGATGCGTTCGCCCTCCTCTTCCACCACGATCTCATCGTCGCCCTCGCTGCCGGCGGCGGAGAAGAAGGAGGTCGGGGGAGCTGCATTTCGTCGCCCACCACCACTACCTGGCGGGCGCGGCTTAGCGCCGGGACCGCCTCTTCGGTCGGGATCTGGCTCGCCTCATCGAAAATCACCACATCGAACAGATCCGGCGACAGTGGCAGCGTGTCCGACACCGACAGCGGGCTCATCAGCCACACCGGTTTCAGGTCGTTGATCACCAGGCCCGTTTCGTCGTCGCTCAGGTCGCGGATCGAACGGTGGCGCATGCTCTTGCCGAATTCATGTTCGAGCTCGCGCCGGCCGGTGGCATAGCGCTTCTTGAACGCCTTGCCTTCGCGATCGAGTTGCGTGGCCGACAGCGTCGACTGATAGACGTGCTCGGTGAATTTCTGATGCTGGGTGGCGAGCACCACGTCGGCGTTGAGCGCAAGCAGTTCGCGCTGGCCTTGCGCGACCGCGCGCGCGGCCTGCGCGAGCGCCGCGCCACCGAGCTGGGCGAGCAACGGGTGTTCGCGCTCCAGGCGCTTGATGGCCTCGTCGACGATCAGCGCATCGAAGTGCGCGGGTGGCAGATCGATCCGCTGCAGGCTCGCCGCACACGCCGGGTCGCCGGCGTGCAATGTCCGCAATAGTGGCAACAAGTCCGGCAGATCGTCGAGCGCCTCTCGCAGGTCACGCAGCAACTCGGCGAGTTCACCGAGATCCGCATCCGCGTCGAGCGTGAGGCCATCGCGTACGCTGGGCGAGCTTGTCTAGCGCGTCGCGGGCGCCCGCTTCCATACGGGCAGCCGCCACCGGATCGATGGCCTGTTTGAGGTGCGCCATCACATGGCGGGCCTCCGCCCCGGCCTGCAGGCGCTGCTCCCAAACGGCGAGCGCATCGAGGAAGGCCGACATGTCGGCCACTCCGTACTGCTTGCGGCTTTCTGCCTGCTTCGTCGCCAGCGCCGCCGCCGCATGTTCTTCGGCAAGTGCGACCAGCACCTTCTCATAGCCCGGCTGCACCGCGTGGCGGGTGAAGTCGTAGCGGCGCTGCAGTTCCCCACGCAGGCGCCACCAGGCGGGTTGCAACCAGCGCAGCACCGAGCCTTGCAGGCGCCGGGTGAGCGCGAGTGCCGACTCGGTGTCTTCCGCGCTCAGTTTGTCGCGCCAGTTGGCGGTCGCGGCTTCCGCAGCCGCCAACGTTTCCGCGCGTTGGGCGAGTTCGTTGCGCATCGCGTGCAACGCCGCTTGCGCGGGCGAACCCGGTTCAAACAGCCCGAGGTGGGCGGCCAACCCCGTATCGATGAGGCGCTGGCAGTCGAGGGCGATGCGGCAAGCTTCCGCGAGCGCGGTCTCGCTGCCGATCAGCGTCGCGGTATGGTCAAGTAGCGGGTCGAGCGCGTCGAACAACGCCGCGGTCTCCTCGCACAGCTGCTCGGCACGGCCAAACGCGCGCTCGTCGGCGACGAGTGCGGCCGAGAGGCGCGCGAACGGGTGGGCGGCGAGACTCTCGAGCCCGAACCGCTCGCGCATCGCCCGGTGCAGGCGCTGCAGCAGTTCGCGCTGGCGGTCCCGGTCGGCGAGCGCGGGCAGCATTTCCCGTTGCACGGGACCCACTTCGGGCGCCGCAGGCAACGTCACCGCCCGGCGCAGTAGCGCGCGCACACTGCTCCCCAATTGCTCGGGGGCTTGCGCCATCGCCGCTTCGAACGCGTCGATCACCTGCTGTTGGGCGGCGAGCGTGTCGATCAGCGCGTCGCGCTTTTCCTGCAAGGCGTCGCGGGCCGCTGGCTGGGCGATCCACTGCTCGTAGCAGGCCTTCAGGTCAGCGATGAAGGCCTTCTTGTCGGTCTGCGAGTCGTGAATCAGGCAACACAGCGGATCGAGCCGGCTTTGTTTGAGGCGATGGAACACCACGTCGAGCGCGGCGCGCTTCTCGCACACAAACAGCACCCGTTTGCCGCGCCCGGTGTAGTCGGCAATCAGGTTGGTAATGGTCTGCGACTTACCAGTCCCCGGTGGGCCCTGGATGATGAAACTGCGCGCGCCGCGCGCGAGTGCCACCGCCGCATTCTGCGTCGCGTCGGCATTGACCACCCCCCACAGCTCGCCCGGAGCGAGCGGCGCGGGTGCCACCGTGTCCACTTCGCGCGGTTCGATCGAAAACACCCGGTCAAACGCCGGGTTCTCGGCGGGGTCGTCCAGTAGCTGGGCGTAGTCGCGCACCAGCGACATCTTGCGGTAGTTGAAGTTGGCGAGCGTCACCTGGGTGAGGTCGAGGTCCCAGGCGTAGCGGTGGCCAGCAGACTCTTCGAGCATGAAGCCGAGCCGCTCTTCGGCCTCCACTACCTCGCTCATATGCGGTTGACGCACGCCAGCGCCGGGCGCAGCACCCGCTTCAAACCGTTGCGGCAGCTCGCGCGGGCGCACCCACAGTTCAAACAGCGCCCGGCCGAGCAGCCGGTAGTCGTCCTGCGCGTAGCTGTAGGACGGTAGCCCCGCGCTGCTACGCGGTCGCAAGACAGTGGTTGGTTTGCGGAGCTGGTACTGCTGCATGCGCTGCAGCGCCTTCTGGCGCACCATCCGGATCGCCGCCTTTTCAAGGAGCCGCAGTTCGACCGCCGGTTCCGAGCGGCGGATCTGCGCAAGGATGTCGGCGTGGATCTCGCTGATCGTGGTCTTGGTCAGATCCACCGTCTCGGGTAGCCGGATGTCGTAGAGCTGATTGAGGTGGTGGCGCAGCACCGGGTTGAATTCGGCTTCGCCGCCATCGCTTTGGATCACGTACTGGTCACGAACACCCGAGCGAAACCATCCCGATGTTGGATTTCTGGGGCATGCAACTTCCGTGTGAGTCTAATCAAATCAATCGATTATACAGTGCATTACC
>CBIHQA010000156.1:0-7814 GCA_966211475.1 uncultured Neisseriales bacterium | reverse complement strand
GCGCTGGTCGGCCGCGCCTTCAACCCCGCATCCAGGATGCGCTGGTAGTCACCGCTGGCTTTCAGCTTTTTCAGGCCGCGATTGAAGGCGGCCAGCAGGGCGGGGGCGTCAGGCCGCTTGCGGCTGATGATCAGGTGCAGCGGCGCTTGCCAGAAGGGCTGGCTGTCGTAGGCGATCTGCTCCTGTTCGGCGCCGGAGAAGTTCAGGTTCATCAGGTACAGGCCCACGCTGCGCTCAATGGGGAACAGGTCGATGCGTCCGGCCAGCAGCTTGCGGAAGTTGTCCATTTCCTCGTCGCTGGGGTCGGTGTGCAGTTTGCCGGCCTTCGTCAGCGCGGCGAACTCGTCCGAGTAGAAGTCGGCGCGGGTGACACCGATCAGGTAGGGGGACAGGTCGGCCAGGGTTTTCCAGGGGAAGCTGTGCTCCTTGAGGTGGAAGAACACCATTTCCACGGTGACCGCCGGGTCGCTGAACTGGTACCACTTCAGCCGTTCCTCATTGGGGGCCCAGCCGATCGATCCGGCGTAGCGGCCGGTTTTCGGTTCCTCGTAGGCGCGGTTCCAGGGCACGTAGCGGTATTCGACCTGGTAGCCCTCCAACCGGAACGCTTCGCTGATGACGCGGGAGAGCGAGCCGCCGCCGGGGAGTCTGGCGGACATGAACGGCGGCCATTCCCCATTGGTGAGAATGATCGTGCGCGGTGCGGCCCACACCGGGCTGCAGACCAGCAGCAGGGCGGCCAGCCATGCCTTGCTGGTGTGCAGCCACTGCAGGGCCGACATCATGACTAGACCGCCTGGCCGGCGTGCCGTGCCGGAAGGAAGCTAGGGCCGTGCCGGGCGGCCATTCCGTCGCGATGGCTCATCGATTCATCGTCCCACATTCAGCCCGAAGAAGGCGCGCATCCGCGCCAGTACTTCGCTCTGCTTGGGCGCAGGTGGCGGACCTTCGTTCGGCAGGGCCAGCAGCGCCTGCCGTTGCATCAGCCGCCGCAGCAGCACCTGCGAGAACGATTCCGCCAGCTCTGTGCGGGCCAGCAGCAGGGTATGGAAGGATTCGCGATCCAGCCGGAAGCACTCCACGTTGCAGCAGGCCACGGCGCTGAGCGGGAAGGGTTCGCCGGTCATCAGGCCGATTTCGCCGAAGAATTCCCCCGGCCCCAGTTTGGCCAGCGAGCGGCGCGCGCCGTCCGGGCTGGTGACCAGCAGCTCTACCTCGCCATGGGTCACGATGTAGAGCCATTCCACCGGGTCGCCCTGGTGCACCACCACGTTGCCGGTGACGAAGGGGGTGAAGCGCAGCCGCTCGGCCAGCGTGATCAGCTCGTCCTCGGTCAGCGATTGCAGCAGCTCCAGGCCGCGCAGTACCGACAGGCGCTCTTCGGTGTGGCGCTTGTGGCGGTTCTCCGAGAAGCGCTTGTTGTCGATCGACAGCAGCACGCTGTGCTGCGGGGGCGACATGCGGCGGCCGTTGCGGCGCAGGGCGGCATCGATGGCGGTGCGCACCAGTGAGTCGGTCGGGTCGTCGCGCAGCATGTCGGTCAACCAGTAGCGCACCGCGAAGCGGCCGACGCCGTTTTCGGTGCTCATCAGCACGCAGTTGGGTGGCGGGATTAGCGCCACATTGGCGAGGCCGGCTTCGGCAAGCGATTGTTCGACCAGGCTGATGATCTGCGTGGGCAGGGTTTCCAGCGTCACGTCGAAATACACCCATCTTCGCCAGGTGCGTTGGCCATCCGCCCGCCGGTCGATACGCTGGAAGCGGTTGCGGGTGAGCTGGCTGTTGGGGATCACCACCGTTTCGCCGTTGCGGGTCTCGATGAAGGTCGCGCGCCAGGTCATGTCGGCAACGCGGCCGGAGATGTCGTCCACCTTCACCCAGTCGCCGGTCTGGATGGAGCGGTCCCATTGCAGTGCCAGCCCGGACAGGATATTGCCCAGCGTGTCCTGCATGGCGAACGCCAGCACGGCGGTCAGTACCGCCGAGGTAGCGACGATCTGCCCGACCTCCAGCCCGGCGTTGCGCAGGCGTGCCATGCCCCAGGCGATGAAGGCCAGCGTCAGCACGATATCTTCCAGAATGCGTGGCGAAGTGGGCCGGATCGTCGGCACCAGTTGCTTGAAGGCGAACAGGATCCACAGCTTGATCAGCACCAGGCCGAAGCCGAGCGCCCCCAGCTCGTCCGCCGTGGAGGCTGCCCGAGACATGCCTCCCTCGCTGAACGGGGCGGACAAGGCCATCGCCAGCCAGCTGACCATCAGCCAGACGGCCAGCCGGGTGAGTTTGCGCCGCAGCTTCGGCTGCCTTGCGAACAGGACGATCCATACGATGGCAGATGCCGTCAGCACCAGCCAGGTTTCGCGGGTGTTGACCGGCAGCAGCCAGTGGGCCACGACTTGCGCTTCCATGCATTCCCCTGTGAGGGCGGCCTGTTGGGACTGGCGGGCGGCGTCAGTGAGGGGGGCCGAAGCCTACCAACCGGTGTGTACTGTAGTACACGCGAGGCCGACCGGCGCTACCCGCCACGGATCCCATTGGCGCCGCCAGATTCCGAAATTTGTCCCTGACCTCCAGCATAGCAGCGGGCGTGAGGGTAGGGGGGCCAGCGCCGGTTGCGGTATCCTGCGAGTTGGGTAAACCTGCCATTCCATGTTGGTCTGGCTCGCCCTCGCGCAGCGAGGCTCCCTCGCCGGCGGGCGAGGGCGGGGGGAGTGGGGTGACATCAGGGAAGCAGCGATGTTTCAGCCATGCCCAAATCAGTCGGGCTTTGCCCGACGCCACGCCACCGATGGATAACGAATAGGCGTAGCGAGGCTCCCTCGCCGGCGGGCGAGGGCGGGGGGAGTGGGGTGACATCAGGGAAGCAGCGATGTTTCAGCCATGCCCAAATCAGTCGGGCTTTGCCCGACGCCACGCCACTGATGGATAACGAATAGGCGTAGCTGCTTGGACTATTTCCCGATTTTTCTGAAACTGGACGGACAGCCTTGCCTGCTGGTCGGTGGCGGCGAGGTCGCGCTGCGCAAGGCCAGCCTGTTGCGTTCGGCAGGCGCCCGCTTGACGGTGGTGGCGCCGGCTTTGTGCGACGAACTGGCCGCCCGGGCAAGCGCCGGCGAGCTGATCTGGCACGCTCGGACCTTCGACCCGAAGGACGTGGACGGCATGCGGCTGGTGGTAGCCGCCACCGACGACACCACGGTCAACCGCGCCGTGTTCGATGCCGCCGAGGCGCGCGGCATCCTGGTCAACGTGGTGGACCAGCCGGTACTGTGCCGCTACATCACGCCGGCCATCGTCGACCGCTCGCCGCTGGTGGTCGCCATTTCCACCGGCGGTGGTGTGCCGGTGATGGCACGCCATGTCCGTACCCTGCTGGAGAGCGTGATCCCGCACCGCTTTGGCGACCTGGCGCGGCTGGCCGGCGAGTTCCGCTCGGCGGTCAAGGCTCGCTTTGCCGATGTCGGCACCCGCCGCCTGTTCTGGGAAAAGGTGCTGACCGGCTCGGTGGCTGAGCAAACCTACGCCGGCAAGCTGGAGGCCGCCCGCCAGACGCTGACCGAGGCGCTGGACCACGCCGACCCAACGGAACTCAATCGTGGTGCGGTCTACCTGGTGGGCGGCGGGCCGGGCAACCCGGATCTGCTGACCTTCCGCGCACTGCGGCTGATGCAGCTCGCCGACGTGGTGCTGTACGACAACCTGGTGCCGACCGCGATCCTGGACCTGGTCCGGCGCGATGCCGAGCGGCTGTACGTCGGCAAGCAGCGAGACCGCCACGCCTTGCCACAGGAAGAGATCAACCAGCTGCTGGTGCGGCTGGCCCAGGAGGGCAGGAAGGTGGTGCGGCTGAAGGGCGGCGACCCCTTCATCTTCGGCCGCGGCGGGGAGGAGATCGAAACCCTGGCCGAGCATGGCATCGATTTCGAGGTGGTGCCGGGCATCACGTCCGCCAGCGGCGCCTCCTGTTTCGCCGGCATTCCGCTCACCCATCGCGACCATGCGCAGTCGGTCACCTTCGTCACCGGCCACCGCCGGGCGGGCGAGACGGAGCTCGACTGGCCCCGCCTCGTCAGCCCGACCGAGACGGTGGTGGTCTACATGGGCGTGGGCGAGGCGCCCACCATCTGCCGCCAGCTGATCGAACACGGCCGCGACCCGGCCACGCCGGCCGCCGTGGTGGAAAAGGCCACCACCGAATGGCAGCGGGTGGTGACCGCCACGCTCGCCACGCTGCCGGACCAGATGCAGCAGGTGAAGATCGAATCCCCCGCGCTGATCATCATCGGCAGCGTGGTGGGGCTGCACGAGAAGCTGCGCTGGTACGGGCGGCGCTGAGTCGCCTGAGACCGGTCGCTAACGGGAAAGGGAACACATGGCCATCCGCATCGTCAGGCTGGGCAGCCCGCGCGCTGCCGATGAAGGGCTGCGCGTCGGCACCGTTCGCCGTCCGCCACGCGGCGTGAAGAAGGAGGAATTCGCCTCCCGCGATTTCTACGATGTGTGGTTCCCGAACCTGTCGCCCACCGACGAACTGGTGAAGGAAGCCCAGGCCGCCACCGACGAGAAAGCCTGGAAGCAGTTCGAGCGCAAGTTCGTGGCGGAGATGAAGGAAGCGGGCCCGGCCAAGGACCTCGACCTGCTGGCCGCGCTGTCACACCACACCAACCTGTCGGTCGGCTGCTACTGCGAGGACGAATCGCACTGCCACCGCTCGATCCTGCGCAAGTTGCTCGCTGAGCGCGGGGCGGACCTGGGCTGACGAACCAAGTCCGTATCCGGGGGGACGAAACGGCAGGAGGCTGCCCGATGTCCGTCACTCCGCATCTGTTCGAACGCAAGGAAGACCTGTCGCTGCGCCAGGCGGCGGAATACCTGCTGGACGAGTGCCGGATGGTGTTGCCCGGCATTCAGGCGTTGTTCGGCTTCCAGCTGATCGCGGTGTTCAACGAGCGCTTCTCATTGGATCTGTCCGGCGGCGAGCAGGTACTGCATCTGGCCGCCATCGGCCTGATCGCCGTGGCCATCGCGCTGATCATGACGCCGGCCGCCTACCACCGGCAGGCCGGCGCGCAAGCGGTGTCGGATACCTTCATCCGTCTGTCCACCCGGCTGCTGCTGTGGAGCATGCTGCCATTGCAGGCCGGCATCGGCATCGACTTCTACCTGATCGGGCGGCTGATCCTGGATTCGACGCTGGCCGCCTGGCTGGCAGCGGCGCTGTTCTGCGTGTTCACGGCACTGTGGTTCGTGCTGCCGAGGGTGCATTGGTTGCTGCGGGTGGTGGCGGGGTGTCGGTAGGGGGTGGTCGAGGTTCGGGTTGAGCTCCTTCGACGGGCTGAGGGCCGGAGCCCAACAAACCCCGCTTTCCGCGCGGGCCAGCAATTGCTGGCCGCCGGCTTACCCCCCATGCCCCCGCGCCATTCCCGTTGCCAGCACCACCATCACCAGTACCAATACCGTCTGCACCAGGCTGATCCGTCCAAACGCCACTCCCGGCGTGGTATCCGGCATGCCACCTTTCTTCAGCTGGATGCGCCAGCGCGTCAGCGTGATCATCGGCCACAGTTCCAGCAGCAGGATCAGCGCCAGGCAACCCATCTTGGCGTGGAATAGCGAGTTGTGCAGGTAGTAGTCGCTGCCTTTCTCCAGCCCACCGAAGACACGCATCAGGCCGGTGGCGATCCAGATCGCCGCCGCGATGGCCCAGGCGGCGTCGGCGCGGAACACGGTGCGCAGGCCCGCCGGGCCGAGCGGGGCCATCAGCGCGCGGTGACGCCACCAGATGGCACCCAGCCCGATGCCCAGGCCGAACAGGTGCAGTGCCGCGAAAAACCACTGAGTCATGTCCTTCTCCAGTAAGGGCTTCCGGTGGTGCAACTCTACTGCGGGTCGAGGTGGCACCCGCTACCGCGCCTGTCCGAATGGTCAGGAATTGGCGTGGTCCGGTGCGTGTTTCACCAAGCGCCCATAGGGCTAGCTCCCACATTCCTCAATCAACCACGCCCGCAGCGCCTTGATCTTGGCCTGCTGCCCACGCTGTGGCGGATAAACCAGGTAGTAGGCGTTGCCACTTTCGATGCGCAGGTCGAACGGGGTCACCAGCACGCCGTCGTCCAGGCTTTCCTGGAGTAGCGTCAGGTCGCCGATTGCCACGCCCTGTCCGCGGATGGCGGCCGACATGGCCAGGTCCAGCGTATCGAACACCTGGCCGCGGCGGGCATTCACCTCCGGCGCACCGGCTTCCAGCAACCAGCGTTTCCAGTCTTCCTTGTCGGTACAGTGCAGCAGCGGCACGTTGGCCAGGTCGGCCGGCGTGCGCAGTTTGGGCAGCAGGGCAGGGGTACAGGTGGGGATCAGCACTTCCGGCATCAGTGGCACCACGTCTAGGTCCGGCCAGTTGCTGGCTTGGCCATAGTCGATGGCGGCGTCCACGTCGCGCAACAGATCGGATTCGTCCGGGCTGTAGGAGGTGATGCGCACCTCCACATCCGGCAGCCGGGCCTGCAACCGCGGCAAGCGGGGCAGGAACCAGCGGATCGCCAGCGTCGGCGGCAGCCGCAACGTCAGGCGGGTGCCGGCTTCCCGCAAGGCATCGCAAGCGCGGGACAGGCCATGCAGCGCTTCCTCCACCGCCGGTAGCAGTGCCGCGCCTTCCGGCGTCAGCGCCAGACCTCGGGCGCGCCGGATGAACAGCATGCAGCCCAGGTCCTCCTCCAGTTGCTGGATCTGGCGGCTGACTGCGCTCTGCGTAACGAACAGTTCGCCCGCCGCCCGGCTGAAGCTGCCAGCTTGTGCCGCAGTGGCGAACACCTGCAGGGAATGCAATGGGGGCAAACGGAGTCGGAAGGTATGCGCTGGAGGCATGGGCTGTATGCGAATTACTCGTTTGTGGGAAGACCTGTTCCACGCCTAAGCTAGTCTCCATTGGATACTTTCGCAAGTTGTGCATGCGTACAGTGCATGCAAGGTTGCTGCCGGCGGCGTCCGGTTTCGGATTGGAGATCAACATGTTTACCCGCGTCCTTGCCCGTTGGGCGGCGCTGTCCGGCAATCAGCGTGGCCTGATCTGGGTCACCCTGGGGATGATCACCTACACCCTGGGCAATGCCTGCGTGAAGGCACTGGGCAGTGGCTTCGACGACCGATCGCTGTTGTTCCTGCGTGGCTTCGGTTCGGCGCTGGTGCTGCTGGTTGTGGCCTGGCGCCTGGGTCTGCGGCGTTCGCTAGGTACGCGGCGCCCCGGCCTGCACCTATGGCGTGCGGTGCTTGGCGCGGCCGCCGGCTGGGCATGGACCTATGCGACGCATCGCTTGTCGCTGGCGCTGGTGACCGTGTTTGCACTGTCCACGCCGCTGTGGATGCTGCCGCTCGGCCGCCTGATGCTGGGCGAACGGCTGACCAGCCTGCGTTGGATGGGCGTCGGCGTCGGCTTCGCCGGTGTGTGGCTGATGGCGGACCCGACCGGCGACGTCGCTTGGTGGCCCTGCCTGATCGCGGTGGTGGCGGCCCTGCTCGACGCGCTGCTCGGCATCCTGATGAAGCGGGGCGCGGAAAGCGAAACAGCCACCGCGCTGGTGTTCTGGAGCATCGCCGGCCAGGCGGTGGCTTTCGGCGTGATCGGCGGCGCGACCGCGTCCCTGCCGGCCGAGGTCAGCTTGCCGCTGCTCGGCGTGGTGGTGTCCTACCTGGTGACCGGTTGGCTGTTCGTGCAGGGCTACCGTGCCGGGGAGGCCAGCGCGGTAGAGCCGGGCGCCTTCAATGCGCTGCCGTTCGCGGCCCTGCTGGGCTTCGTGCAATTTGGCGAGATTCCGCCC
>CBIHQA010000155.1:0-7815 GCA_966211475.1 uncultured Neisseriales bacterium | reverse complement strand
AAGGTGGAGGTGAGGCTGGAGCCGACCTCCTGCCGGCAGGTGATCGAAGAGGTGGTGGGCAGCTTGCGGCAGCTGGCGGAACAGAAACAGCTGGATTTTCAGGTGATGCTGCCCTGGGGGGACCTGGCGGTGAAGACCGACCGGCGCGCGCTGTCGCAGATCGTCATCAACCTGGTCAGCAACGCGATCAAGTTCACCGTCCAGGGCAAGGTGTCGGTGTCCTGCCAGCGCCGGCAGGTCAGCGGCTCCTCCTGGGTGGAGATCCGCGTGGCGGATACCGGCCCCGGCATTCCTGAGCAGGACCGCGCCAAGCTGTTCCAGGCGTTCTCGCAGCTCGACGCGGTTTCGCCGAAGCGGTTCGAAGGAACCGGCCTCGGGCTGCATCTGTCGCAGCGGCTGGCCCAGCTGATCGGCGGGCACATCACGCTGGAGAGCGAGGAAGGGCAAGGCTCCATCTTCACCCTGCACCTGCTGGAGGAGGAGACAGTATGAGCCGGGCCACGCCTTGCGGTGAGCAGAGGTCGCCCGGCCTGGCCGGGCCATCCCACGGGAGACGGTCATGGCCCGCCTGCTGGTAATCGAGGACAACGACGCCAACCTGGAGCTGATGCGCTACCTGCTCCAGGCCTATGGCCATGAAGTGGTCGCCGCGCGGGATGGTGCCGAAGGCCTGGCACTGGCGGCCCGGGAGCCGGTCGACGTGATCGTTTGCGACATCCACCTGCCGCAGATGGATGGCTACGAGGTGGCCCGTCAGCTGAAGGCCGACCCGCAACGGGCCGACATCCCGCTGGTGGCGGTGACCGCCCTGGCCATGGTCGGCGATCGGGACAAGGTGCTGGCGGCTGGTTTCGACGGCTACCTGGCCAAGCCGATCGACCCGCAGGACTTCGTGCACCGGGTGCTGTCGTTCGTGAAACATGCGTCCGCCCCGGCCACTGAGCCGCCCCGGAACGTGCAGGCGGCGCCGGACAGGGTCGCGGATGCCGGTGGCGCCCGCATCCTGGTGGTGGACGACGAGGCCTCCAACCGGGCACTGATGCAGGCGACCCTGGCGCCGTTCGGCTACCGGCTGACCTTTGCCAACAGCGTCTCGCAGGCCATTGGCCTGCTGCACACCGAACCGTTCGACTTGATTCTGTCGGACCTGCACATGCCGCAGGACACTGGCTTCGACCTGCTGAACACGATCCGGCAGGACAACCGTCTGAAGGTGGTGCCGCTGGTGCTGATCAGCTCCACCTCCTGGGGCGAGCCGGACCGCGGCCGGGCACTCGCCATGGGCGCGGCCCGCTTCCTGATGCGCCCCATCGACCCCCGTGTGTTGCTGAACGAAATCGCCACTTGCCTGGCCGAGCAGAAGGAGGCGCGCTTTGGCGACGATCCTGGTCGTTGACGACCGTCCGCTCAACCGGGATTTTCTGCGCACCCTGCTCGGTTATGCGGGTCATATCGTGCTGGAAGCCGGCGACGGCGCAGATGCCCTGTACATGGCGCACACCCTGCATCCGGACCTGGTGATCTCGGATGTGCTGATGCCGCGCATGGACGGGGTGGAGCTGGCGCGCCGCATGCAGGGCGACCCGGTGGTCGGCCGCATCCCACTGATCTTCTACACCGCCACCTACCGCCTGAACGAGGCCTACAAGCTGGCGGAATCCTGTGGTGTGGCCTTCGTGCTACCCAAACCGTCGAAACCGTCCACCATCCTGAGCATGGTGGCCCAGGCATTGGGCAGCGACGGCGAGGCGCCGCTCATCCCCGACGACGCCCCTGCCGAACCCGGCATGCTGGGCCGGACGTTGTCATCGCCGTCGGACGTGACCGGCCTGCAAAAGCAATGGGCCGCCCCGGCTGCCGGGGAACGGCCGGTGGTCGAGGGCGCCGAGGACCTGCCGGGCTTCGGCCTGCGGGTGCTGGCCCTGCTGGAACTGGGCCTGGAGCTGGCGTCGGTGCGCGACCCTGCCCGGCTGCTGTCGATGTTCAGCCGTGCCGCGCAGGACATCATGAACACCCGGCATGCCGCGGCCGTGCTGCTCGACACGGACGGAGCGCTGCGCTTCCTGTCGATCCAGGGCTTGCCGGAAGAGGTGGCGGCCGACTTCCGGCAGGGCAACCCGGCACCCGGCGTGCTGCAGCGGGTGCTGGTGGAGGGGCGGGCCTTTCATGCGCCGCCGCAGGTCAGCCCGACCGACCTGGGGCTACCGGCCAGCCATCCCGCATTCGACGACCTGCTGGCCCTGCCGATCCGCTCTGCCACACGGGGTTACGGCTGGGTGTACTTTGCCGGCCGCCTGGGGGGCGGACGGTTTTCCGAGGCGGATGAGCAGGTCGGCATGACACTGGCCACGCAATTGGCGCTGACCTACGAAAACCTGTCCCTATACGAGGCATCGCAGCAATATGCGTCGAGGCTGGAGCTGGAGATCGCCAACCGGCAGCAGACCCAGCAGAGGCTGGATGAGCGGCAGGCCCAGTATCGGACGGTGGTCGACATGTCGGCCGACGCCCTGTTCGTGATGCAGGACGGCAAGTTCGTGCTGCTCAACCCGGCCGCGTTGCGCCTGTTCGGCGCGGCATCCGAGGCGCAGCTGCTCGGCCGGGACGTGTTCGATTTCATCCATCCGGATTTCCGGCCGCTGATTCATCAGCGGGTCGAGACTGCGCTACGGCAGGATGTACCGCTGCCGATGATGGAGCAGAAGCTGCTACGGCTGGACGGTTCGTTGGTCGAGTCGGAAGCCTGCTCCACCCGTTTCAGCTTCGAAGGCCGCGAGGCGTTGCTGGTCAATGCGCGCGACATCACCCAGCGCAAGCGGGCGGATGCCATGCAGGCCCTGCTGGCGTCCATTGTGAGGTCGTCGGAGGATGCGATCTACGCGGCGGACACGGAGGGCAGAATCACCAGCTGGAACCCGGGGGCCGAGCACCTAATGGGCTACACGGAACAGGAAGTGATCGGCCAGCCCATCTCCATGCTGGTGCCGCCGGAGCGCCGGGACGAGATGACGACGGTGCTGAACCGCGTCAGCGAGCTCGCCCAGGTGGAACGCCTCGAAAGCGTCCGGCTGCGCAAGGATGGCAGCCGGGTCGACGTGTCGCTGGTGGT
This sequence comes from uncultured Neisseriales bacterium, assembly GCA_966211475.1. Taxonomy (GTDB): domain Bacteria; phylum Pseudomonadota; class Gammaproteobacteria; order Burkholderiales; family Leeiaceae; genus Leeia. The sequence goes on along the minus strand of CBIHQA010000155.1, from coordinate 4,706 downwards.
CTCGCCGGTGCACGACGACACCGGCAAGGTGGTCGGCACGTCGCGCATCGCCCGGGACGTGAGCGAGGCCAAACGGGCGGCCGATGCGCTGCGCGAGAGCGAGGCCCGCTTCCGGCAACTGGCCGAGAACCTGCGGGAGGTGTTCTTCCTAGTCGACCCGTCGACCGGCCAGCACCTGTACATCAGCCCGGCCTTGTCTGACGTCTGGGGTATCTCTCCGGAGTCGGTCTACCAGGACCCGATGGCCTGGGCGGAGGCCATCTTGCCTGAGGACCGGCCGGTGCTGCAGGCCATGCTGGGTGCGCGCAGCGACGAGGGCAGCTTCGATTACGAATATCGTATCCGCCGCGCCGACGGACAGATCCGCTGGATCTGGGCGCGGGGCTTCCCCATCCGCAACGAGCAGGGGCAGGCCTACCGGGTGGCCGGGATCGCGGAGGACATCACCGAACGCAAGGAACAGCAGACCAAGATTGCCCGGCTGAACCGCATCCATGCGGTGCTGTCGGGTATCGATTCCACCATCGTGCGGGTCCGCGACCGGCAGGCGCTGATGGACGCGGCCTGCCGCATCGCAGTGGAGGAGGGTGGCTTCGGCATGGCCTGGATCGGCCTGGTCAACCCGGCCACGCAGCAGATCGTGCCGGCGGCCGCCAGCAACGTGTCGCAGGACAGCCTCGGCCGGCTGCGGCTGTCGGTCCGTGACGACCTGCCGGAAGGGCTGGGCGTGGCCGGCGAGGCGATGCGCACCGGCCGCGCGGTGATCTGCAACGACATGCGCGTTGCCGCCCACGTCGGCGTGCTGCGCGGCGAGGCGCTGGCCGAAGGCTACCGGTCGGTGGCGGCCCTGCCGCTGCTGCAGGACGAGCGGGGGGTCGGCGTGCTGGTGCTGTACGCGCGGGACGTGGGTTACTTCGACGACGAAGAATTGGCGCTGCTCGACGAACTCGCGGCCGATACCGCCTTTGGCCTGCAATACATCGAGCGCGAGGAGCGGGTGCAGTTCCTCGCCAACTACGACCCGCTGACCGGCCTGCCCAACGCCGCGCTGTTCCGTGACCGGCTGGCGCAGTTCGTCATCGGCGCCCGTCACGAAGGACGGTCGCTGGCGGTGATGCTGCTCGACGTCGACCGCTTCAAGGACCTGAACGACACGCTCGGCCGCCACGCCGGGGACATGCTGCTGCAACTGGTTGCCGAACGGCTGCGCCACACGGTGCTGGAGCCCTGCTGCGTGGCGCGCGTCGGTGGCGACACCTTTGCGGTGGCCGCGGCCAACCTGCCGCCGGGGGCGGATGCCACCACCATCCTGCGCGACCGCATCTTCGAGCCGTTTGCGCATCCCTTTGTACTGAACGGGACCGAAGTGCCGATGTCGGCGCGGGTGGGCGTTGCCCTCTATCCAGGCGACGGCGACGAAGCGGAGACGCTCTACCGCAACGCGGAGGCCGCGCTGATCCAGGCCAAGTCGCAGGACGAGGAGTTCCTCTACTATGCGCCGGCCCTCAATGCCCGCATCGCCGAAAAGCTGGCGTTGGAGCGCGAACTGCGCACCGCGCTGGAATCCGGCCAGCTGCGCATGTACTACCAGCCGCGGGTCGATCTGCGAACCGGCCGAATCATCGGTGCGGAGGCGCTGATCCGCTGGCAGCACCCGCAAAAGGGCCTGCTGTTGCCGGGCCAGTTCATCCCGTTGGCTGAAGAGACCGGGCTGATCGTGCCGATCGGCGACTGGGTGATCCGCGCCGTCTGTTCGCAGCTGGCGGCCTGGCAAAAGCACAGCCCGGTTGTGGTGCCGGTGGCGCTCAACCTGTCCGCGGTGCAGTTCCGCAAAGGCCAAGTGCACGACGTGCTGCGACAGGCGCTGATGGAGTTCGACCTGCCGGCGGACCTGGTGGAGCTGGAGGTCACCGAATCCGTGGTGATGCGCGATGTGGACACGGCGGCCCGCGTGCTCAAATCGTTCCGGCAGCTTGGCGTGCGGCTGGCGCTGGATGATTTCGGCACTGGCTATTCCTCGCTCGCCTACCTGAAGCGCTTCCCCTTCGACTGTGTGAAGATCGATCGCGCCTTTGTCACCGACATCACCCGCGATGCCGAGGATGCCGGCATCGTCGCTGCCATCGTGGCCATGGCGGGCAGCCTGCGGTTACAGACGGTGGCCGAGGGGGTGGAAACCGAGGGCCAGCTGGCCTACTTGCATTCGCTCGGTTGCGACCAGATCCAGGGTTTCCTGTTCAGCAAAGCGCTGCCGGCCGAAACCTTCGATGCGATGCTCCGAGAGGGGCGGACCTTGCCGGTTCCGCAGGACGAGGGCGCCGCCGAGCGCACCGTACTGCTGGTCGATGACGACGCCGAGGTGCTCAGCAGCCTCAGGCGGACGCTGTCGAGCGAGGGGTACCGCATCCTGATCGCCAAGCGCGGCGAGGAGGCCTTGGAGATGCTGGCGACCCACCGCGTGCAGGTGGTGGTCTCGGATGAGCGGATGCCGGGTATGTCCGGCAGCGAGCTGCTGAGCGCGGTAAAGGCGTTGTATCCGGAGACGGTCCGCATCATCCTGTCCGGCTATGCGGACCTGCGGACGGTGGTGGATGCCATCAACGAAGGGGCCGTCTACAAATTCCTGACCAAGCCCTGGAAGGACGAGCACTTGCGGGAGAATGTTCGCGATGCCTTCCTGCGCTATCGCGGACCGGGCGGCGAGCGGGTCTGAACTGGCAGCCCGTCTGCTGGCATCCGCTTTCCGCACATGCACTAGAATGAGCAGTAGAACACACCGCCGTGACGGGGACCGTCTGACCCGTCCCTCCAGGCGGTAACGCCCGCATAGCGTGTCCTTTTCAAACGGGGTCGCGATGATCTTCCTGCCGGCGTCCTACGATGCGGGACTGGTTGTCCTGTCGGTGATCGTGGCCATCTTCGCCTCGTTCATCGCGCTGGACCTGGCCCGCCGCATGCTGACCACCGATGGCCCGGCCGGCCGCTACTGGCTGCTGGGCGGCTCCGTCGCGATGGGTACCGGCATCTGGTCGATGCACTTCGTGGCGATGCTGGCGTTTTCGCTGCCGATCCCGCTCGGCTACGACTTCTTCATCACCTTCCTGTCCTGGCTGGCGGCCGTGGTGGTATCCGGCATCGCGCTGCTGATCGCCAGCCGGCGCAACGTCAACGGACGCGACATCACCCTGGGCAGCTTGGCCATGGGGGCCGGCATCTGCCTGATGCACTACACCGGGATGTTCGCGATGCGCATGCAGCCTGCCATCCAGTGGCAGGCGGGCTGGTTCCTGACGTCGGTCGCCATCGCGGTCGGCGCCTCCTTCGCGGCCTTGCTGATCTTCTGCTGGATGCGCGACCGGCCGGTGGAAAGCCGCTTCCACTGGCAGATGGTGGCGGCCGTGGTCATGGGCGTGGCGATCGCCGGCATGCACTACAGCGGGATGGAGGCCGCGCGCTTTCCGGTAGGCAGCATCTGCCGCGCAGCCGGGTCGCTGGATAGCAAATGGCTCGGCTTCACCATCGGCGGGGCCACGCTGTTCCTGCTGACCGTCACGCTGCTGACGTCGGTGCTGGATGCACGGTTGCAGACCCGCACCGCCATCCTGGCTGCCTCGCTGCAGCAGGCGAATACCGAGCTACGCCGCGTCGCGTTGCTGGACCCGCTGACGCAGCTGCCCAATCGGTTGCTGTTCGAAGAACGGCTGGAGCGGGCCATCGTCCGGGCAGCGCGGGGCAAGCAGGCGGTGGGCCTGCTGTTCGTGGATCTGGACGGCTTCAAATCGATCAACGATTCGCTGGGGCACCAGGTGGGCGACCAGGTGCTGAAGGTGTCGGCCGACCGCCTGCTGGCCACGGTGCGGGCGTCGGAGACGGTGGCCCGCATCGGCGGCGACGAATTCATCATCCTGGTGGATACCATCGAGGACCGAACCTCGCTCGCTCAACTGGCGCAGCGGATCGCCGCCGCCACGACCGTACCCATCATGGTGGGGGGCGAGGAAATCCAGCTGTCGGCCTCCATCGGCATCGCCGTCTATCCGGACGACGCGGAGGAGCCAAAACGGCTGGTGGCCTGCGCCGATGCCGCCATGTACGTGGCGAAGGCCGCCGGGAAGAACACCTTCCGCTTCCACGACCCGGCGACCAGTGCAAGCGCCAGCGGCCTGATCTCCATGCAGCGCGACCTGCGTCACGCGATGGAGCGCGGCGAGTTCGAGCTGTTCTACCAGACCAAGATGACCTCCGACGGTCAGCAACTGCGAGGGGTGGAAGCGCTGCTGCGCTGGCAGCATCCGGACCGCGGCCTGGTCATGCCGACCGAGATCATCCCGATTGCCGAGCGCTTTGGGCTGATCATCCCGATCGGCGCCTGGGTCATCGACGAGGCCTGTCGCAAGATGCGCGAATGGCTGGACCGGGGCTGGCACGTGCCGGTGGCGGTGAACCTGGCGGTGCAACAGCTGCGGCATCCCGAACTGCTGGCGCAGGTCGAGGGGGCGCTGGCGCGTTACCGGCTGGAGCCTTCCATGCTGACGCTGGAAATCACCGAAACCGCGGCGATGGACGATGCGGCGATGACGCTGGAGATCGTGGCTCGCCTAAAGGAGCTGGGGGTGAATATTTCCATCGACGACTTCGGCACCGGCTACTCCAGCCTGTCCTACCTGCGGCGATTCACCGTGGACCAGCTGAAGATCGACCGCTCC
>CBIHQA010000154.1:0-7829 GCA_966211475.1 uncultured Neisseriales bacterium | reverse complement strand
GCTGGCCCTGGTGGGCCACCTCAACTTCATTCACCCGAACAAGATCCAGGTGCTGGGTCTGGCGGAGATGGAGTACCTCCGGAGCCTGAATTTCCCTTCGCTGCATGCCTCCATCACCCGCCTGTTCGGTAACCCGATGGGCGCGATGATCGTGGCCAACGGCGAGCCGGTGGCGCCGATCCTGATCGAGTTCTGCGAGAAGCACCAGGTACCGCTGTTCTCCTCACCCGAGCAGAGCCCCTTCCTGATGGACGTACTGCGCGGCTACCTGGCGAAGGCGCTGGCAGTGTCGACCACCCTGCACGGTGTGTTCCTGGACGTGCTGGAAGTCGGTGTGCTGATCACCGGCGACTCCGCCATGGGTAAGAGCGAACTGGCGCTGGACCTGATCAGCCGTGGCCATGGCCTGGTGGCCGACGACATCGTGGAAGTCTACCGGGTAGCCCCGGAACTGCTGGAAGGCCGCTGCCCCTACCTGCTGCGCGACTTCCTGGAAGTGCGCGGCCTGGGCATCCTGAACATCCGGACTGTGTTCGGTGAAACCGCCGTGCGGCCCAAGAAGACGCTCAAGCTGATCATCCAGCTGCAGAAGCTGTCCGGCGAAAATCTGGCCGCGCTCGACCGCCTGCAGATCGAGCAGCAGACCGAAGAAATCCTCGGCGTACCGGTGCGCAAGTTCGTGCTGCCGGTGGCCGCCGGCCGCAACCTGGCCGTGTTGGTGGAGACCGCGGTGCGCACCTATGTGCTGCAACTGCGCGGCATCGACAGCACCCGTGAATTCATCGAACGGCAGCAGCGGTTGCTCGAAGCGGGCGGAGACTGAGTCATGCCGCGTTCCTCCTCCTTGCCGATGTCGCTGAAAGAGGCACTCGCGCCGGTGTCCGCACCGGACTTGCAGGTGGTGCTGATCTCCGGCCTGTCCGGCTCCGGCAAGAGCGTGGCGCTCGCCGTGCTGGAAGACTCCGGCTACTACTGCATCGACAATCTGCCGGCGCAGTTCCTGTTGCTGATCACCGCATCGCTCGCCCGTGAGGGTAAGCGCCGCATCGCCATTGCGGTCGACGTCCGCAGCGGCGCATCACTGGTCGACCTGCCACAGCATATCGCCGCCCTGCGCGAAGAGGGTATGGATGTTCGCTTCGTCTTTCTGGAGGCCCGCACCGGCACGCTGGTGAAGCGCTTCTCGGAAACGCGCCGCAAGCACCCGCTGTCGGAAGACGAGCGGACGGTGGAAGAGTGCATCGAGCTGGAGCGGGAGCAGCTCGCTGACCTGGTGGACCGTGCCCAGCGCATCGACACCAGCGACATGCACGCCAATACCTTGCGCGCCTGGATCAAGCTGCTGGTCGGTGCGCCGCAGTCGCAGCTCACCCTGGTGTTCGAGTCCTTCGGCTTCAAGCACGGGTTGCCACTGGATGCTGATCTCGTGTTCGACGCCCGGCCTTTGCCGAACCCACACTACGACCCGGTGCTGCGGCCGCTCACGGGCAAGGACGAGCCGGTTGCGGACTTCCTGCGCGCCGCACCGGCAGTGGGTGCGCTCTATCAGGACATCCTGCACTTCGTCGAGAAATGGTTGCCGAATTTCGTCGAGGAGAACCGCAGCTACCTGACGGTCGCCGTGGGCTGCACCGGCGGCCAGCACCGATCGGTCTACCTGGTGGAGAATCTGGCGGCGCACTTTGCCAAGGAACGTCCCGTGCTGGTTCGCCATCGCGAGCTCCAGGATCACCGCGCGCAGTGAGCCATCACGCATGAGCCGGATGCCGCCTGTCCTTCGCATCACAGAGCGCCACCAGAATGGTGCGGCCTTGCGGTGTACTGTTTCCGCAGTGGTCTTGTGGGGCGTATTGGGTGGTCTCCAGGCGAATGCGGCGGACTGGCAGCGCCTGGATGGCTTGCCGGACGGCAATGAGCATAGCTACGACGCAAGCAAGGTCCAGTTCGAACTGGACGAGGTGACCTACTGGCGCCGTATCCGGTTCGCCAACCCGGTAACGGTGCCCAAGGGACGCGTCGCGCTGGCGATGTTCCGCGAGCGTCTGAATTGCCGTGTCCATAGTGTGCAGGCGCTGAACTGGCTGCTTTACGACGCCGACGGTCGCATCCTGGAGCAAGCTGATGGAGCAGAGGCGGAAGCGCGGCCAATCGTACCGGATACCATTGGCGACGCGTTCGCCAACAAGTTGTGCCCGTTACGCCCTGCGGAGCCGACGGTTCCCAATCTGCAGGACAACACGGTACCAGGCGCGGCAGCATCCAAACCAGGGACGCTGAAGGCGCCCGCCGTGCCGGCCAAGCCCGGTGCACCGACCGTTCCCAATGTCCCCGTCACGCCGGCACCGCAACCGGTCCCCGAAGGCGGTGGCGACAACAACATGATCGTGATCCCCGGCAATGGCGAAATCCGCCCCTGAGCGCCCCTACACCGTTTGCGTCGCGTTGACCGGTGCGTCCGGAATGCCGTACGCGCTGCGACTGATCCAGTGCCTGGCCGAGGCGAAGGTGAACCTGTATGTGCTGACTTCCAGCGCCGCGCAAGTCGTGCTGCGCCAGGAACTGCCGGAACTCGCCATCCCTGCCCGCGCCGGGGACCTCGAAAACTGGCTGACTGAGCGCTATAGCGTGGAAGCCGGGCGGCTACGCGTCTTCGGCCGGGAGGAATGGTTCGCCCCGGTCGCCAGCGGCTCCAATCCGGCGGATGCGATGGTGGTCTGCCCCTGCAGTATGGGTGCCCTTGCTGCTATCGCTCTGGGAACCAGCGACAACCTGATCGAACGCGCCGCCGACGTGATGATCAAGGAACAGAAGAAACTCGTGCTGGTCCCGCGCGAAGCCCCGTTCTCGGCCATTCACCTCGAAAACATGCTCAAACTGGCACGCCTCGGCGTCGTCATCATGCCCCCGGCCCCCGGCTTCTATCACCATCCGAAGACCGTCGAAGACATGGTGGACTTCGTGGTGGCGCGGCTGCTGGATCATTTGGGTGTTTCTCACCCGATCATTCGGCGCTGGGCGGCTGACTGAACAATAGGACAGGGGATTTCACCCGGTGCCTTAAGATTCAACGTGGTGGGTGTCTGATGCGAGTGAATAGCTTTTAAGCCGCCTACCCGTGGCTAACATAGCCCCGCAGCTTGGCTTCCAGAATGCGCGGATTTTCGCCGTGCGCAATGGCGACCAGCCCTTCGATGTACATCTCGCGCCGCAAGACGTCATCCTGGATCAGCGCCTTCAGCTTGTTGGCGATGGGCAGAAATAGCAGGTTGGCGGAACCCACGCCGTAGATGGTTGCCACGAAGGCGACCGCGATGCCACTACCCAGCTTGGATGGCTCGGTCAGGTTCTCCATCACGTGGATCAGGCCGAGCACCGCACCCAGGATGCCGATGGTTGGCGCGTATCCGCCGGCGGCTTCCCATACTTTGGCCGCTTTCTTGGCGGATTCTTCGAACACGCCGACGTCGATTTCCAGTACCTGGCGCAGCAGGGTTGGTTCGGCGCCGTCGACCAGCATCTGTAGACCCTTGCGAAGGAACGGATCCTTCTGGGTATCGATGCGGTCCTCCAGCGCCAGCAAGCCACCGCGACGGGCGAGCTGGCTCCAGTTCACCAGTTCCGACAGCAGCGCACTCAGTTCCTGTGGCGGCGGGTTGATCACCCAGCGCAACAGCTTCATCCCCCGCACGAAGACGGGCAGCGAATGCTGCAGCATGGTGGCGCCGAGCGTGCCGCCGATCACGATCAGGAAGGCAGTGAGCTGCAGTAGCGAGGCGATATGACCGCCTTCGAGGAATTGACCGCCGACGATGGCGATCAGGGACAAGGCCAGGCCGGCCGCACTGATCAGGTCATAGCGCATAGGGGAGGGCGGCTCATCGCGTCCGGCGTTCGTCCAGCCATTCCTTCAGCGCGGCGCGCAGGCGGCCCACCGCTTGGGTATGCAACTGGCTGACGCGCGATTCCGTAACGCCGAGGACTTCGCCGATTTCCTTCAGGTTGAGTTCTTGTTCGTAGTAAAGGCTCATCAGCAACTTTTCGCGATCGGGCAACTTCCCGATGGCGTCCACCAGCGTACGCCGGAAGCCGCTTTCCTCCATCAGCCGCAGCGGATTGCTGCTCTCGTCCGGCAGCAGGTTTTCCAGCATGCTGCCGCCGTCCTCGTCGGCGAAGTCTTCCAGATATAGCAACTGATGACCCCGTCCGTCATCCAGTACCTTCTGGAGTTCCGGCAGCGGCATGCCGATATGTTGGGCGATCTCTGCCTCTTGCGGGGCACGGCCGAGTTTGTGCTCAAGTTTGTGGATGGCGCCTTCCACCTCGCGCAGCTGCTTGCGTACCTGACGGGGCAACCAGTCGATTGCACGCAGCTCGTCGAACATCGCGCCCCGGATGCGCTGATAGGCGAAGGTTTCGAATTGCACGCCCTGCGCGGCATCGAAGTTCTGCGCGGCTTCCATCAGACCGATCATGCCGACCTGGATCAGGTCGTCCACCTCCACGCTGGACGGTAGGCGCCCGGCCAGGTGATGGGCCAGGCGCTTGACCATCGGCGCACAGGTCTCGACGCGTGTCATCCGCGCATCCCGGTCATCCGAGGAGGCGGCGTAGGCGCGTGAGGGCGGTGGGCTCATGAGGGAGGAGCCTCAGTGGGGCTGGCCGACGGCAAAGGCGCGGCTGCTCTCGATCAGCCGGTGCACGAAGGCGTCCGGCGTGGTGTTGGCGGTGGGCGTCAGCCGTTCCAGCGCTTCCGCTAGCTGACGACAGGCATGTGTGGATTCCGCATCCGGGAAGGCCTGCAGCACGGACTGCAACAGGTGGTTCGCCCGGTGGAGCTGCGGGTCTTCCGGGACAAAGCCCAGCAGACGCAACTCGGCGCGGGTGAAACGCCGAGCCACCAGCGAGACGCGCTCGAACAGGGCGCGGGCGGCTTTCAGGTCCGGCACCCGGTTCACTAGCAGCCAGAAGTCGTGCTTGGCGAAGTCGCGCGACAGCAGCTTGATGAAGGTATAGGCATCGGTGATTGCTTCCGCGCGGTCGGCGAGCACGATCAGCCGGGTATCGGTCGCAAGCGCCAGGCTGGGTTGCTGCGCGGCGGTCAGCGCACGCGCATCGACCAGCAGGAAATCCACGTCCGCGGTCAGCTGACTGAACTGCTGCGTGAGGCGGGCTTCCGCCTGGTCGTCCAGACCGGCGAACAGAGCGGCATCCGATGGCAGCGGCAGCACCGCAAGATCGGGATTCACCTCCAGCAGAAGGTCTTCCAGTGGGCGCTCGCCCCGCAGCACTTCTTTCAGGGTGAAGCGGGGAAACAGGCCTAGCCGCCCGGCCGCGTTGCCGCTACCGGTGAATTCGTCGAGGATCAGCACCCGGTGCCCCCGTTCGGTCAGCGCCGTGGCGAGGTTGATGACCAGACTGGTCTTACCGATCCGCCCTCTGCCGCCGATCAGGCTGATGCTGCGCTGGACGGGGCGGGTCAGCAGCTGGCGTAAACCGGCGGCCTGGTCGCCCTCGGAAGGACGCCAGTTAGCCACGCGGTTCTCCTCGCCGGTTCGGCCGCATCACTTTGACCGGCGTGGCTGGTGTGGGTGCCACCGCACCGCCGGTCGGCGTGGCCATCAGCACCGGGAATTCATCGGGCTGCAGGGAAAACACGCCGGCATCGAGCTGGTTACGGAAGGCGCGGTCGACCAGGTAAAGCGGGTTGGCGCGGTGGAGATCCTCCGGCACGCGCTGGCCGTTGGCCACGTAGTAGAGCGTCAGCCGGTGGCGCAGAACCGTGTCCAGTACCGAGCCCAGTGCCAGCGCCTCGTCCACCTTGGTCAGAATGCAGCCGGCTAGCCCGCCGTCGCCCTCGTTGCCCTGGTAGCGCCGCACGATGTCATCGAGCGTGCCTGCCTGGGTGTTGGCGGCCAGCAGCAGAATGCGCTGGATGGGGCGTGCCAAGCCGTGGCCTGCCAGCAAGGCGATCTGTTCGGTCAGCCGGCGGTCGCGCTGGCTCATGCCGACCGTGTCGATCAGCACCAGGTGCCGTGTCGACAGATCCCCCAGGGTGAGTTGCAGGTCGTCCTCATCCTTCACCGAATAGACCGGGACATTGAGGATCTTGCCGTAGATGCGCAACTGATCGTGCGCGCCGATCCGGTAGGTATCGGTCGAGATCAGCGCCACGCGGTCAGCGCCGAACTTGAGCGTGTAGCGGGCCGCCAGCTTGGCGACGGTGGTGGTCTTACCGACACCGGTCGGCCCGACCAGCGCGAATACCCCGCCGGCGCCGATCAGGTCTTGTTCGGGTTCTTCGACGCGCAGATTGCGCAGCAAGGCCTGCCGCGCCCACTGCAGGGCGCCGTCGCCTTGCAGGTCGGTCGGTAGATGCTCCAGCAGTTCGCGGGACAGCCGTGGCGAGAAGCCGGCGGCCAGCAGCTGGCGGAGCACGTCCAGCCGCTCCGGATGGTGGCGGCTGATGTCGCCCCAGGCGAAGCCGGCGAGCTGGCTTTCCAGCAGGCCGCGCAGGGTGCGTACTTCACGCAGAATGTCTTCCGACAGGCCGGACAATTCTGGTTCGGTTGCCGCATTGCCGTTAGAAGGAGCCGCGGCGGGAGCCATGCGGGGTGCCGGCTCCGGGGGCTCCGGATGGGCTGGGGGAGGGCGGGGTGCCGCAATCTCTTCCCTCACCTCGGGGGCAACGTACTGGCGGGTCGGCGAGACAGGTTCTTGCCGCCGTTCCCGGTTGGCGCTGATCAGAAAGGGTGGGTCATCGGTGCTCTGAGCGGGCGCCCGGCCGCGCTGCCGTGCGACGCGTGGCAGGTCGTTGCCGTTTTCGTCCAGCAGGGAATAGGTATTGGCCAGCCGCTGGGCCGCCGGTGGCTCGACAGGTGTGCGGGGCGCGGTCGTGCCGGCGCCGTTGCCGCTGGTGAGCAGCGCAACGTCGGTGTCGGCCACCGCCATGATCTCGATACCGCCTGCGACCTGGCGGTTGGAAAGGATGAGCGCGTCCGGGCCCAACGCTTCGCGCACCTGGCGCAGCGCTTCGCGGGTGTTGTTGCCGTAGAACTTTTTGACCACCATGGATTAGTGGATCGTACCCGTCGGTTATGGAATGACGAAGTCATTCCTTGCGTTAAGCCACGCTCGTTTCAACTAAGCCCTGCCACCGATCACGGCAACAACCTGAATCGACTTGTTGTCCGGTATCTCGGCATGCGCAAGGATTTTAAGCTGCGGAATGGATCGACGCAAAAATCGCGACAGGATTGTCCGCAGCGGGCCCGGCACCATCAGCACCGAAGGCTGCCCTTGTTGTTCGCGTTCCTGCACGATGCGGGTCGCCTGGGTCAGCAGGTTTTCGGCCAGACCCGGCTCGAAGCCAGCTCCTTCGCCACCCCGGGTCTGGGTGGCCTGCAGCAGGATGGCTTCCAGATTCGGGTCCAGTGCCAGCATCGGCAGCGGTTCGTTGTCCCGCAGATTGTAGCCGGCATACAACTGGTGGACGATGGCGCGTGACAGGGCCACGCGGACATGGCTGATCAGTTCGTCCGGATCCTGGGTCTTGGGCATCCATTCCGCCAGCGTTTCCAGGATGGTCCGCATGTCGCGGATATGTACCTCTTCCCCCAGCAGGCCTTGCAGTACGCGCTGCAGGATGCCCAGCGGGATGACCTTGGGCACCAGCTCTTCGATGAGCTTGGGGTTTTCCTTGCCCACGTGGTCCAGCAGTTGCTGGACTTCCTCGCGTCCCAGCAGCTCCGCCGCGTGGCCCTGGATGGTGCTGGAAAGGTGGGTGCCGATCACCGTGCTGGCATCCACCACCGTGTAGCCGAGCATCTGTG
>CBIHQA010000153.1:0-7845 GCA_966211475.1 uncultured Neisseriales bacterium | reverse complement strand
ACGGTAGGGTCGCTGTGAATCGGGTCGCCAGTTTCGTGCGATGGAAAGTGGTAGCTCCCCTCGCTCTATCGAGACTCGTCCTGAGTCGAGCAACCCGCTTCGTTTTATGGAGAGTCTTGCAGATAGGACGATGGCGCGCCCTCATTCGTCGCATCTGCTTGCAAAGCAGACGGTCGTGACCATCGAACGTCACTCCAGCGGGTAGTTTCCGTGGACCGAATGGAGTACATGCCGGTGATTCGGCCACTCCGCGGATGTTCGACAACGATCGTTACGGTAGGAAGCCAGACCAGGGCAAGTCCGTTTTAACACCTTGGTTCGCCGGACGCCCCACATCGCCATGCTCGTCGCTCACCTCCACGTCACTTGATGGAAAGGCTCATGCCGCAGCTCAGTCACTCGCCCGCTCCCGGCCGCCTCAATGTAGTGAGTCAGCCGGTTCTGGCTTGGCGAGACCTTACCGAAAGCCTCCGGATGTACCGATTCTGGCTGATGCTTGGCTGGAACGATACCAAGGAGCATTACCGCGGCTCGATCCTAGGTCCCTTTTGGCTGACAATCACCACCGGGATTTTCGTGGCGGGGCTGGGCCCGCTTTATGCGTCGCTATTCTCACTGGACATGGCCGACTACCTGCCACGGATGGCGCTCGGTATCTCGGTCTGGGGCTTTATCAACGGCACCATCAATGAAGCCTGCAATACGTTCATCGCGTCAGCGCACATCATCAAGCAGGTGCGGCTACCCCGTCTGGCCCTGCTGTTCCGCGTCATCTTGAAAAATGTCATCAACTTTGTCCATATCAGTCCGGTTTATTTTGTTGTGCTCTTTTGCTTTCATGTGCCGAATTTCTTTGGCGTACTCTTGGCACTCTTCGGCTTTCTAGTACTTTGCCTGAATCTGATCTGGATCGGATTGCTGGTGGCAATTCTATGCGCCCGCTACCGGGATATTGCCCCGATCGTCGGTTCGGTTATGCAAATCTGCTTTTTTGTTACACCCATCATGTGGAATCACAATCAGCATGTGGTCAATTCGATCATCCTTTACCTCAATCCGTTTGCGGCCTTTATCGAAATCGTCCGCGCACCGCTGTTGGGAGAGGTAATCGCGACGCCACTGCTCTACCTGACGGCGGCATGCCTTTTGATCGGCTATGCAACGACAGCCGTTTTATTCATCCGTAGCCGTAAACTGATTGTCTTCTGGGTGTAACCGTCATGCCGAGCATTCTGTTAGAGAGGGTATCGCTCGATTTCCCCGTTCTGCATCTTGGGCACCGATCTTTCAAGAAAACAGTCCTATCGACAGCGACGGGCGGTGCTATTCTGAGCCACAGCCACAGGGTGCCTACCGTTCAAGCCTTAAAGGATATATCGGGCCGATTTTCCTCAGGCGACCGAATTGGCCTGATCGGCGCAAACGGCGCAGGAAAATCAACGCTCTTGCGTACGCTTTCCGGGATTTACGAACCCACTGAAGGAAACATCCATATCGAGGGGTCCATCATGCCCCTTCTCGACTTGGGCCTGGGATTCAACCCCAATATGACGGGTCGAGAGAATATCCGGATGCAAGGAATGTTCCTCGGGTATGAATCTTCCACGCTCGATGCGATCCGGGCGGAAATAGAAGAATTCACCGAACTGGGCGACTACCTGGATCTGCCGCTACGCACCTACTCGGCCGGTATGCAAATGCGGCTCTCGCTTGGCGTGGCGACCGCGCTCCGGCCGGACATCCTGCTGATGGATGAATGGCTCATGGCGGGGGACGCAGCATTTCTGGCAAAGGCCTGCGCCCGCCTGGAAAGCTTTGTCGCCAATGCATCTATCCTGGTGCTCGCCTCGCATGCCGAAGCCATCATTCGCCAGTGGTGCAATAAAGCGATGTACCTGAAGGGCGGCAGGCTGGTGTTCCTGGGCGACGTTGACGAAGCATTCGAGCGATATCAGCACGACGTCGCTGTCGGCGCCTGAAGCTCTAGGGCTTTCGTCCCTGGACCCGACCGCGGGGCAACCTACTATTTCCGGCCGAGCAGCGCCTTGAGACGTCGCCGGATGCCGAAGTTCGTCGGGTGCCGGCCAACGAATGCGTAAAAGCGGTAAAGCAACATTCTGGCGCGCCTCGTCAGAATGGAAAATGCGTTGGCACGCCACGGACGCCATCCCTGGTCCCAACTCGGCAGCAAGAAAGCGTCCAGCAGGCAATAGCGCAGTACGATCAGTACACACAGACAGGCACCGGTCACCCAGTGAAAACCCATCATGTAAGGGCGGTAGCCAGCAGGTGCGTGCTGCCGTTGTCGCTCATACAGCTGGGCGAGGCGGTCGACGGTGTGTCTCAGGGTAAAACCGGCAAGCATCCGCTCTCGCCCTGCCAGACCGAATTGCCTGGCAGCTTGCGGGTCACGCAGCAACCGCAGGATTCCCTCCGCGAGTGATTCGGGTGAAGAAGGGTCGACCAAAACGCCCGTTTTGCCATCCAGTACGCTGTCGACCATGCCGCCAACGCGGGTGGCGACCGTGGGGCAGGTCATCAGCAGAGATTCGATCGTCCCCCCGAGATTTTCACTCAGGGAACATTGCACCGCGACGTCGAGACTGAGCAGGACAGAAGCGACGTCGGTTCGGAAACCGGTGAACACGACGCTGTCACTTAGCCCCAACTCATTGACCAGGCCTTGCATGCGCGCCAGGTACATAGCCCCACCTTGTTCCCAGCCTGAGCCGACGAACAGGATCTTGGCCTGTGGAAATTCACGCAAGATGTGGGGCACAGCGCGAATCAGGTCTTCCTGGCTTTTTACCGATCGACCATGCAGCGACTCCGGAATCCATCGATTCGCGGGCAACTCCGGATAGAAATAGGCAACCATCCCGATTAGCGGTGTATCGCGACTCCAGCCGAATTCCGCACGCAAATCTGTTGGGACAGTCGTGGTGGGATCGAATTTGCGCTCGTCTGGACCATAGTAAATGGTTGTCAGGCGATCTTCACGGACGCCCATCTTTCGATATAAGGAATGAGAAAATTCGCAAGATGGAATGATGCCCGTATCGAGCCACTGCGTAATGCGGTCAATCCATCTTGGCGTATAGGCTTCCAGGTGAAAAGGACCGGCGATCATGGACAAACGGACCGGCACGTCGGCAAACCAGCCCGCAATGCGACCGATCACCATGGAATGGAAAAGGTGAGTCTGGATAATATCGAAACGCTCGCGCTTCAACAGACGAACCAGCTGAATCACTTTGCGTGGTAGGGCGGATAGATCGGCATTCGACGTGAAATCGAAATCCGATATGTGAACGGGAATACCTGCCTCTCTGAAACGATCAACCAGCTTTCCCTGATCGCCACTCAGAATGACAGAAACATCATAGCCATATCGGTCACGTAGGTCGCGCAACTGCTCGAATACCCAAACCGCGCCTTCCGTGGTTGCGGCAATATGGCAGAGTTTGGTTGGAGGGGTCGTCGAAGAGGAAGCCATGATTCATCTTATCCATTTTTCGCTCGCGCTTCACACGAGGCGTAATGATGCCAGGCGTCAGATAAACCGCTGAGCTTGGCATAAGCTGAACGGCGATATAGGTTTAATGGCGGCGCCGGATAAAATAGCGCTGTAACGCTGCGGCGATACCGATAAACGGCGTGATACAGTTGAGTCGCCTTGTCATTTGGAACGCCCGCCGCAAGTGTACACCGCGGGGGTAAGCGGCTGATCGCAGAGCGGCCAGAGATACAGGTTGCAAATGGATTCCGTCCCGGTAGGGGCACAAACCCCGGGCTGGACCGTCGAAAAGGATGTCGCCGCCGGTCCGCGTCATGGCGCCGGCAACAGTGACACCGGGCAAAGCTGGTAGCATGCCCTCCCTTATCGAACGACAAACCGGGGTTTCTCCACCGGGGCTCGAGAAGTTTTCTCTCAACCGATGTGATGGGCTGGCTATGGATGTTGCTGTTCTTGGTGCAGGCGGGCATGCAAGGGTGATTTGCGACGTGATCGCGGCAGCCGATCAACACAGAATCGTAGGCGTCTTTGACGACAATCCCGCACGTTGGGGTGAGAAAGTGCTCGGCAGCTACCCGGTGCTCGGGCCACTGAGTGACTGGCGCAAACACCCGGTTGAAGCCCTGGTTATCGCGATCGGCGACAACCAGGTCCGCAAGGCGTTGTTTGAACAGCTCAAATCCGAAGGCGCAACGTTCGCATCGGTCATTCATCCGCGCGCGTCATTAGGCAGAAGCATCTCCGTGGGCGAAGGCGTCGCGATCTTTGCGAACGCCGTGGTAAACCCCGGTGCGGTAGTCGGCGACAACGTCATTTTGAATACGGCCTGCAGCGTGGATCACGATTGCACGGTCGGTGCTCATTCGCATCTGTCCGCAGGCGTCAACCTCGCCGGGGGAACCACCCTTGGTGAGGGGGTGCTGATTGGCATTGGCGCGACCATCAGTGTCGACGTTACGGTAGGGGACTGGTCGGTCGTCGGCGCCGGAAGCGTGGTGATCCGGGATGTGGCCGCACGGGCCACGGTCGCCGGCGTTCCCGCCCGGGAACTATCGAGAAAGTAAGGTATGCGGAAACTTCAAATGGCATCGGCAGACATCAATGCCGATGATATGGCCGCCGTTGCCGAAGCCCTGAGCAGTGGCCAGCTCAGCATCGGGCCGTTCCTCGAGCGGTTCGAGCAGGCGTTTGCCGCCTACGTCGGTACCCGGCACGCCATCGCGGTGTCCAGCGGTACTGCCGGGCTGCATCTGTGCGTCCGGGCCGCAGGAATCGGCCCGGACGACGAAGTCATCACCACGCCATTCAGCTTCATTGCGTCTGCGAATTGCATTCTTTTCGAGCGGGCAACACCGGTCTTTGTCGATATCGACGAGACCTCCATGAATATCGACCCTGGTCTGGTTGCCGACGCGGTGACTCCGCGGACGCGGGCGGTGCTACCGGTCCACGTGTTCGGGCAGCCTTGCGCCATGGATGAATTGACCACCCTCTGCGATGACAGCGCATTGGTGCTCATTGAAGACGCATGCGAGGCACTAGGGTCCGAATATCGAGGCAGGCGGGCCGGCGGGCTGGGCAAGGCTGGCGTGTTCGGTTTTTATCCCAACAAGCAGATGACCACGGGAGAGGGCGGCATCATCACCACCGATGATGACGAATGGGCGGCAACGTTTCGCAGCCTGCGCAACCAGGGGCGTACCCGCATGGGAACCTGGTTGCATCACGAAGAGATGGGCTTCAACTACCGACTCAACGAGATGAGTGCGGCGCTCGGGTATTCTCAGATTTCACGCATCGATACCTTGCTCGAACAACGCAGCAAGGTAGCTGCGCTATATCTGGAACACCTGCGCCAGGTACCGGGCATCCGGTTGCTGTCGCCGCCGAGCACGACGACGCGCATGAGCTGGTTCGTCATGATCGTGCGACTGGAACCGGGCGTCAGCCGCAACGGGGTGATCGACTACCTGGATAGCTGCGGCATCCCGTCGCGGCCGTACTTTACGCCGATTCACTTGCAGCCATTCTTCCGCGACCGGTTCGGTTACCAGCCAGGGGATTTCCCGGTGACGGAACGGGTAGCAGGCAGCACGCTGGCCCTGCCTTTCCACAACAACATGACCGCCGACGATATCGAGTATGTGGCCTCGTGCCTGAAAGCGGCGGTAGGCAAAAACCTGAGCAGGCTCGCCGTCAGCGCCTGAGTAGGGTGGGGCGGCCTACATCCGGTCCCCGTTCCAGACCAACCAGTCCTCTGGCAAGGCGTGGGGAGGGGATGTCAGTTCCAGCGTAACGATATACCCTGGCGGCGTCTCGAAGCCGGCGCTGCGGGCAGCTACTGCAACCGGATCTGACGCCGTGTAGTGAAACAAGGCGCATGCCTGGTCGCCGGCGTGCCCGGCGGCTTGGCGCATTGTGTTGCTCTCCCAACCGCTGGCGGTGTCGTGAGGAAATGCATAGATCAGAGAGATCGTGCCTGCGGTTTGTTCAAATACGAAGAACTGCCCTTCCGCATCGCGCCAGACTTCCACGCCATTCGGTCGATGCAGCACCTGGCCTGAAAATTCCTCTGCATCCTGGTAGCAAAAACGGGCGCGCTCGTCCTTCACGCGCGATGCCAATTCGAACAGATGATGGGCCAGATCGTCGGTAAGCGGCTGCCGGGTCAAACCGGCGCTGGCGTGATTTGCCGCCACCGCAGCGGGTGCGGCGATGTAGTGTGCGGCATCCATCCTGGCGCCCGCCACCTCCAGTACGCGACGACTGGCATTGCCGGCGGTCACGAATGCCATCAGGCGGCCACACCCCGCCTGTCTGGCGAGCTCGGCCGATTCGTCGATGATGCGTGCAAACAGGCCAGTGCGACGGTAGGCCGGCAGCGTCCAGGAACCCGTCATGATGCCGACTTCCTGCGGTCCCTGCGCTGTCATCAGAGTTCGGTAGGTGACGGCTGACCCTGCCGCAGGCTGATCATCGACAGTGAGCATCATCAGGTCGGGGCGGTGCAGATCCAGGCGACGCCGGAAGCACCAGTCAAAACGCCGCTGATCGCCCCAGCCAGGAAAGGCCTGGTTGAGGCACGCCAGATAACGAGCGTCCCAGCCTGCGGGATTGATGTGAACGTTCAGCATGGCATCTGCTCAGCCGGTATGCAGGTATTCATGACTCGGCATCGCTCTGCGATCTCGCCCATACTGGTCCACCAGATGTCTTCCCCAAAGCTCGCCACGCGGTCCAGCACCAGGCCCAGATAGTCGCAATAGGCATCATCCAGGCCATCCAAGGCGGTATAAGTCCCAGCATGTTTGACGATATGCGCCTTGATGGAAAGCAGTCCCCCGCATTCCAAAATGTCCTCTGCCCGCTCCAGCGTGCTGGTCGCCTGGAAGTTGGTCGGCAGGTGAATCAGGCGACGGGCGCACAGCCATTGCGGATAAAGGAGGGAAACGCCCTTCAGGCCGCTCATGTCGGTTAGTCCGTCCTGGCTGACGGGGGTCACGATGTCTCTCGCCGAAGCCACAAAGCGGATACCGTTGTCGACCATGGCTTGGGCGAGTTCCGTGCTGACATGCCAGCCCGGTGGCGTCATACCGGAGACGTGCGGCAACCCGGCTGCCTGGAAGATCGACAGCATTTCTTCGATCCGGAGCCGGGTATCTGTCTGTGCTCGCCCCAGGAACTCAACCTGCCACGGCGCCGCAGGACCGACGTGATCCAGTCCGTGCAGACCTACCTCCACACGCGGCATCGCGCTAAGAAAGGCGACAAAACCTGGATGCCGGTCCAGGCGCATCGTTCCCTTTTTCAGAAGGAGCGGCTCGGCCTCTCCCGAGGGCAGGGTAGCGCGCCAGTCGGCGGTAGTGAACAGGGTAATGCGGAGGGCTGGATGACGATCCAGCAAACGTTGAACGTAGCGCAGCTGGCCCTGTTCGAGATCACCGCCTGCTTCATAAGCATCACGCGAGGTCGACGGATGGATGTCGTCGACAGTCAGGCAGACTGCGGCGCGCTTTCCTGGCGGCAGCCATGACTCGGCGATGGTGTCCAGCTGGATCTGATTCGAATGCTCCACCACGTTTCCTGTTTCGTACTATGGGATGCCACTTCAACCGCTGACGGGCTAAGCAAGCGGTGTATCGCATGAATGGCGTATGCCGGGGGTAATCCAAGCACGCGATCTTGTCATACAAGGGAAGACTCGAAGAAGGAAAATCGTCGCATGATCTGACCTGGAGTTGGTCAGCACAGCCATCGCCGGATGTTGGATTGGCGCTATTGTTCAGCCGTGATGGGACGATGCTGCAACGTGCATTGCCGGTGACACG